>NZ_JBIWFQ010000017.1:0-124040 GCF_044763105.1 Lysinibacillus sp. NPDC096212
GTAGCAAAAGCTATCTCTTGTCTGACCTCACTTTCATCCCATGTCTAAAGACGGGCTACACCCTGCATGGGCTTTCTCGTTCGGAAAATCTGTAACAAGCCTTCATATTTGTAAGTTGCATTTGACTAGCTTCATACATAGACAACTTTATGTTAGGAGGTTTTTAGTCTAATAGCACTTTATTATCCTGCTATGCTTATTACTTATATTGTCTCAAAATAAATAAGGAGAGCATGTAGAAAAATGATTGATACAAAATTTTGAAACTGTACCTGTAGATTATTATTTTTTTAATCTAATTGTCAGGCATTTCACTATACAAACATAGCTACTAAATCATATTAATAATAGTGTAAAGCTAACTTAGCTTTGCACCTCCTAGTTTGTGGTTTAGGGTCACTTTGGTTCGAGTGACCCTTACTTATTTATCTTTCATTGTTATTTTCATAACTGTACTGATAAATATATAAGCATGATCCGATGAGTTATCTCAGATTTTGTATGATGGAATTTTCTTCAATGTACTTCCCGACATAAGTTCCACATACAATAACTTTGTGGCTTTTATATCCATCCCTTCCCCTTGAAGTCTTTTTTGGACTAGAATTTTGGGGTCTCATTAGTGGCATTTTATATGCGGTTGGTATATGTGTAGGAACAGTAGCCACTTTGGTCTGGAAACAAATTATAAATAAGCCACTTTAAAAAGAGTCTTTAAAACGAAGACCTTTATAGAAATTATAAAAATATCCCCTTGAATTTAGACACGGACAACATTATCTACTTCAAGGGAAACATTTTTTAGGCACATTGTGTCATTCTAAAACATTTCGTTAGTCATTCCACCACTTTTATCTTTCCGAACTTTGAAAAACATGTAAAGGCTAAATAATAAAATGATCATGACTGTTACTGCTAAAAAATATGTATCTTGAATCTTAAACAAGAAAGTATTCAAAGAATTTAATAATCCAGCTGACATCAACAATAACCAATAATTATTCTTTCTTTTTGATTGATCACCGTTATTTAGATAACTAGCAGAAAGCCAAATAAAGAAAGGTAAATAACAGACAATTGAAAAAGTTAGAACAGCCCATCCAATAAACGACATAGTACAAACACCTCCTAGAGCCTTCCTTATTTTATACGATTGACATTTGTAATAGTTTCAATTTTATTATTCTTTAAAAATGTTGCTTCCTTTTTGAAGTTGAGTAATTCTTCATCATTAATTTTTTTTGGGGATTATTAATTCAAACTAAGTAAAAACTAGATGAATAACCTCCCCTTCTTTCTAACCCTGAACATATTATAGATTGTAGAAGGGAGGGATATTTCATGGGATATTACGGCGGAAATTTTGGTAGCTGTTGTGGCGGTGGCTACGGTGGTTACGGTGGTGGCTATGGCGGCGGCGGCTACGGCGGTGGCGGCGGTGGCGGCGGTGGCGGTTACTATGGACATGGCGGAGGCCATGGTTCAGCATTCGCATTAATTGTAGTTCTATTCATTCTTTTAATTATTGTTGGTACAACATTCATGTATTAATTTTTCCAGTACTTTAGATTCTATTCAGATCTATAATGAATAAAGTTAATGCTATTTATCATTGTCACAATTAATCATTTCCATAACCTCTGTTACTAAATATCAAATACCTAGTAATAGTAGGATAACTAACCAGCCTAACATACTACAGTGAAAACAAAAAGGTCACTTTTGTCCGAGTGACCTTTTATTTTAGATTGTTCAACTTTTCTTTCCATTCAATATCATTTACTTAAATAATAAAATAAAACCGCTACAATAATATTTGGTAAAGCAATGTATAAGGAATGTAAAGTAATATTATTGCGTTCGTCCCGATGTTCTGTTGTTTCGGTAGCAAAATTTGCTCTCATCCGATCCCCACTAACCATGGACCCTGAAAAAATCATTGAAATGACAATGAAGATACAGCCAACCGTGCCTGAAACTAAATAAACCTTTTCCATTCCCCACAACATCATCGAGATCAAAACACCGCAAAGTGATAAGAAAACACCAATTAGTAAATATTTCACCTCAAATCCCCCCTATCCTTATTTTACGTTTGATTACCATACTTTGTTTCATTTTTGTAATCATTGCTTAATTTTCTTTTCAATTTTAGGAGTGACAGTGTTTGGCTTTGGAGATAGTACCAGCCAAATATTTATAGTTGTATATGTACTTCTTTACGTTTTTATGCCAAAAGGATTTTTAAAATAGATTACCCACACAAAGAATAATAACCAACACAAATATCATAAATAAGGATGGTTGCTATTCAACGAACGAAGCAGGTTAGTTGAATAAGCATTTTGGCTAGTTTTAACTTGTTTTGACAGCATCAAACAAGGAAGAGCAATTAGATATTTCTGAAGGGATAATGAGTTAATCATAAGATACTTTTATTGAAAGGAAAATGAATCATGTTTTTCATAGCATATTTACCTATTTTTCTTTACTTATTATTAGAATTTTATAGAAGTTCACCTATTAAAGAAGAAAAACGAGATCTTGGTTCTAGTTTTTTTATCGGGGTAGTTTTAGCCTTGATGTTAACCATTCCAGAGATTATTTATTTCTTTACAATAAATAAGATTAATTCATTGCTGTTTTTTGGTGTTATTGTCGGGCTAGTTGGTGTATGGATAAGATTTTATTCAATGAAAATCTTAGGGAGATTTTACAGTAGGAATGTCGGAATGCAGGGGGAACATAAGTTAATTCAAAACGGTCTATATAAATATATTCGCCACCCTGGTTATTTAGGGTCTTTTTTGACCTTTTTAGGATTTGCTATATCTTCATCTTCGTTCATTGCCATTTTTATAAATATCATTTTATTTTTCCTTGCATATTCGTATCGTATAAAAATTGAAGAGAGAATTCTTGTTACATTGTTTGGTGAACAATACAAACAATATCAGTCCAAAACTTGGCGAATTATTCCGTTTCTATACTAGAGATTTTAGGATAAAATAGATTAAATCTGCCTCTTATTTTTAGGCTGTTTTCTAAAAGATTGTTGCTTTTAAAACATAAAAACAGAGTTAATCTACAAAATGTGTAGAATCAACTCTGTTTTTATGTTTGATATTTCGAAAATCGAATATTTAACTAAGCAGCCGTTAGTTGAATATAGTCGTGATTTATGTTGTTCTGTTGTTATATCTTTTTATTATAGTTACTAAAATTGCAATAATGAAAACGATGATACTATTGAATAATAAATATTGTGCTAGTTGCATTCCGTAAAATACTGCAAAAGCATCACGAATAATAAATATTGCTAATGCACCACCGATTGCCCCAAAGAAAACTGCTGATAACAATATTGTAAAAGCAGCAGAATATAAATTTTTCTTTTTTTTGTAGAATATAAAGCCAATGATATTTGCAATAACGATAAAAACTCCCATAAGTGGTAATAAAAAATTAGCCATTTAAATCCCTCCCATTATAAACATATTTTACCACTAAAACTAAAACTTTATTGAATTATTCTGCTCCGATAGTTCAATAAGAAAAAAAGGGGCTGCTAATGCAACTCAATGTACTTCAAGTAAAGCACCCCTATAGTTTAAGTAGATTTCTTCACAAACTTGTCTTTTTTAAACCTAATTAATTATTACTATTTGAGTTAATTTCATAATTCTAATCCCTTTAGCATCAGGGGTTCCGATACAATAAAAAACGGGCACCTCCCCAAATTCGGTATAATGGTAGCGTCTAAACTAAACCATACTGAATGAGGTGAATGCCCTATGACTATTGTAAAACAAATGAGCCTATTTGACATCCAAGAATTATTGAAAATGGAAAGTTCCTGTCGTTTCGATGCGATTTTTGCCACTTTCGACGTACAACCGAATTTTCAGTTGTTTTTAAAAAGGACATTGCGTGGTGCCCCACGTGAACTAAACTATGGTGCGATGATTCAATCACTGATTATTCGTATTGTCGAGCGTATTCCAACGATCAAGGATTTAATCAAACGTTTGGTCAATGATCCTTTATTCCGTTTAGATTGTGGGTTTCTTGTTTCGGATGTTGTGCCTTCTGAAGCGTCTTATTCCCGTATGAATGAAAATAAGCCTTTTCAAGATCTGATTCTTGAAAAAGCTTATTTTTCGAAGTTGTTATATACTTCCTAAATATTCTACAGCTAACTCTACCTCATTGATATCATTATCCAAGGATACCTTATATGCTTTACCATTAGGTTTTGAACTAACGATTTTATGGATTTCTTGATCGATAAAATGAACGGCTACTCCATCATCAGCGGCAATTCCAGATGAGAGTTTATTAGCTTTAACCAAATTATGATAAGCAGGTCTTCGATTGATTTCTCCATCATAATGAGGGCAATTACTTCCTGGGAGAAAACCTAAACATGATATCGGCTCTAATTCTCCTCCAAATGAATCTGTTATTCCTTCCTCGAACCAACAAATTGAACCAGCACTAATGCCTGTTAATAGGATTCCCTCTTGCCAAGCAGTCTTAAAAATGCTATCTAACGACCACTCTTTCCATAAAGCTAAAAGGTTTTTAGTATTTCCTCCGCCAACATAAATAATATCTTTTTCCATAATAAAACTTTCTAAATCTCGAGTTGGAGGAGAAAAAAGTGATAAGTGGGACGGAATGCATTGTTGCGAGTTAAAGAAAGAATAAAATTTTGCAATATAATTTTCCGAGTCTCCGCTTGCAGTAGGTATAAAGCAAATCTTTGGATTGGCTTTGTTAGATTGCTGTAAAATATATGTATCTAATAATGGATTATGAGGCTCCATAGAAAAGCCCCCTCCTCCTAATGCAATAATTTGTTTCATCATCCCCCACCCCTTTTTGAAAATACTGTATTTTCTAATTATATAAAACTTCTAGAGGAAACGCACCCATTGGATTAAGAACTTTTTCATTTTATTATTGGTGTAGGTATACCATTTCTCCAATCCTTAATAAATGAGGATTGGTGAGGATTAAGGTTTAAAGGTATTTCATCTCTCGATAAAAAGTAAAATTCGCTACTTTCATCATTAATTTGTAAAGTACCTTTATAATCGCTTGAGTAAAAAATTATTTGAACACTAAATACTTTATCTCCATTTGAGTACTCTGCAAAACCATTTTTACCAGAATATAATCCAAACAATGTTATATCGTTCAGAATAAGATTCGTTTCTTCAAAGACTTCCCTTTTAACGGTCTCTTCAAAAGTTTCTCCGATTTCCAAGATACCTCCTGGGATTCCCCAAATATCACCGTCAGTCCTTTTTTGTAAAAGAATACGTCCCCTATCATCTTCAATTATTGCTCCACAGCCAATAGTCAATAGAGTTTCATGCCCGATCATCTGTCTCATCGTTTTAATGTAATCATTCATAATTGATACCTTCTTTCCTTGTTGTAGATTCCTAAAACATTCTTTTTCACAATTTACTATTTCAGCTCATTAAAAAGTAAAATAACCATAAACATCCTTATTTTACATTGTTTCTCCAAATATAAATACACATGGTTCAATAATGCAAAAAAGCAAGGCCCAGATTACATAAAAAAATGAGCCCTGCCTATATTTATTTTCCATCCTTATTACTTAACTTTTGAATCTCGAGTAGCTCAGAAATCGTTACAAATTTATATCCCTGCTCTTCAAGCTTTGGTAAGATTTTTTCTAATGCTTTCACAGTTTGCTCACGATTTCCACCGCCATCATGAAATAACACGACACTTCCAGGCTTAGCACCCTTTAAAACAGTATTGACAATTTTCTTTTCTCCAGGACTTTTCCAATCAAATGTATCTAAATGCCATGACCACATGACAACTTTATACCCTTCTTTTGCTATTGCATCAATCATGGAATCCGTGTATTGGCCTTCAACTGGTCTAAATAAAACAGGGACATAACCTGTAATACCATAAATTGTTGCATGTGTTTGTTTTATTTCTTTCATCAAATTGGAAACATTCGTTCTAAAAGGATGCGTATATGTGTGAATGGCTAGTTCGTGACCTTCTTCATGTATACGTAAAGCAAGCTCTGGATTTTTTTCTGCATTTTCACCCACAATAAAGAATGTGGCCTTTGCATTGTACTTGTCTAATATATCTAAAATGTCAGGTGTGTACTTTTTATGAGGACCATCATCAAAGGTTAAGGCGATTACTTTTTCATCCGTATTAATATCCCACAAAATTTGTCCTGCCTCTTCGTAATACTTCCTTCCCTTGTCTGCAAAAGATTTTTCATTTACAAAAAATAAAAATACCCCGAAAAAGCATAAAGCGATCAGTAGATAGTATTTCCTCAAGTTTTCACCTCCTATTTCTAATCATTATTATTTGAGGTTTAAAGTAAAAAATGCTTTTATTTTTGTTCTTTTAATTGTATATAAAACCAATAACAATCCAAAATGAATGTAAATAACGCTGCACATTCTAATCCTAAAAATGTTATATTATTTGGAAGGAGTGTGATTATTTTGATAATAAGTGTAAAGAAAGAGGATTTAGATTTTAATTGCTCCAGTTTAAGTCAAAGGTGTTTCGAGCCGCTCATTAAGATTTATAAGGTAAGAATGTCTGAAGAAACTAATATCGGTGTAAAAGAACGTTTTTATGAGGAACTTACAGAAGGTCAAAGAGCATTATTTATGTTTCATGTTTATTATAACCATATTAATAAATCTCTTATCGAATTTTATTGGTGGAGTGCTTATTTCATGGCACAGTCTAAAAAATGGGCAGCTCTCAAAGCCTGTTTTAAGTATTTTAATGATGAATCTTTTCTTTTACTCCTTGAAAATATTGAACAGGAACTAAAACAACATAATCACCCTACTACATTAGAGAATTTTACAATCACTCGAGATGAATTAAATCAAAATAAAGAGCTCCATGCATCATTTGAATCGCTTTATGCAATATTCGAAAACATTTATCCAGCTACTATAGAAAAAATAAATATTTTCATCGAAAAAAATTTACAAGACTTTATACAAATTGAAAAGTAAGGAGTATTTTTTATGGCAACTATAGAAGACTTTATAAACCTTGATATTAGAATTGGGACAGTTATCCAAGCGGAAGAGCTTCCGAAAGCAAGGGTTCCTGCTATTAAAATGATAATTGATTTTGGAGAAGATATTGGCATCAAGCAATCCTCTGCTCAAATTACTAAACGCTATACGCCAAAAGGAGTTGTTAATAAGCAAGTAGTTGCGATCGTTAATTTCCCACCCCGTCGTGTAGCAGGCTTTAAATCTGAAGTTTTAGTGATTGGCGGAGTTCCTTTAGAAGGAGATGTGATTTTATTAGCTCCTGATCAGCCTGTACCAAACGGAACTAAAATTAGTTAAGTTTAGGATTTTCTGATAGTGTTAATTTCTTCAACATCATATATATAGTAGAGAAAAACTAACTTAGCCTTACACCTCCTGACTTGGTACTAAGGGTCACTGATGTGGCCCTTTTATTATTTCGCTTATCTTGTATCACATGTTACAATTTTTGTTACATATAAATTATAAGTAGAACAAATCCCCTAAATCGAGAGGATCATAGAAAATGAAAATTTATTTTGATTGGTGTTACATCATTAAAATCTTCAAATAAAAAATAGAAAGGAGCCTGATAATCAAGAAAAAGGAGAGAACATTATGAAAAACAGACAAGCAACAACTAATGACTATGAAACTATTATAAATCTTTGGGATAGATCCGTTACCAAAACCCACGATTTTTTAAGTTTAAAAGATAAGGAAGACATTAAACAGGAAATTCCTATGTATTTCCCACATCTTGATGTGAGACTTTGGTATGCGGAAAATAAATTGATAGGTTTCTCAGGTACCAATATTCAGCACTTAGAAATGCTGTTTTTAGAACCTACTGAAATAGGAAAAGGTTATGGAAAACAAATAATACAACAACTCATTAAAGATTTTAATATAAGGTCTGTTGATGTTAATAAAGATAATGAAAATGCAAAGATGTTTTATTTAAAAAATGGTTTCACGATTGTCAGTGAAGAACCAACAGATAGTTCAGGCCGCCCTTATCCAATATTACATCTTGGATTGAAGTAACAAGAGAAATTGCCCTCCCTTCCACAGGAGCAAACTGAAATACTTAGAAACATTTCAGATAAGTTAAATCGATATAGTTAAATGTGAAATCTGACTGAAATCAAACTTATAACAACAAGTTTGACTTCAGTCTTTTTTGTAATTAAGCACGAAACTTACCTTGAATCCCCTATTTTATACAACTGATAATATCCAAATTAATTATGTACTTAAACAGAATTTTCCAATAAAATGATATGTATAAATAACGATGAAAAGAGGAATTTTTGTGGAAACTGAAAAAAGCTGTAAATCCCTACTCATAACAATTGGTTGGTTAAATGCTTTGTTTGCACTTTTCTTTTTTCAATTATTTTGTGGTATTATGGCCATTTGTAGGGCATCGTTTTAAGAAGTGATTATCATGCTAAGAAGAATGGACTTGTCTTAATTATTGTAGGAATTATAGTTGGGATTGCCGGATGGGTACTCAATTATTTATTTATGTAGGCTATGAAAAGTTTTAAGCAAGAAAGCACTAACATGTATTCGTCCGTCAGTGCCTTCTCGTATCAATATGGTGCTTATTTCTTCACTTTTGAAAGTGTCATACCATCACCAATTGGAATAATAATCGACTCTAATTGAGGGTGATTCGCTACTGCTTCATTGAATTTCTTCATTATTTCCGTATATCGTTTTGGTTTGGCAGTTGGATCTGCCACACTTCCTGCAGCAAGCACATTGTCAGTAACTATGATCGCATCGGGATTTGCTAGTTGTACACAGTAATTTAAATAGTTTTCATAATTATCCTTATCAGCATCGATAAAGAAAAAATCGAATCGTTCATTACTTTGCACTAGCTTTTCAAGGCTTTGCAATGCAGGTCCTGTTATATATGTAACTTGTTCACCAAAACCCGCCTTCGATAAATTACTGTAAGCAAACTGTGCGTATTTTTCCTCTAATTCTAGAGAAGTTAATGTTCCATCACTGCCGAACCCTCTAGATAAACAAATTCCACTATATCCACCGAGAGCCCCTACTTCAAGAATGTTTTTAGCTCCTGTCATTGAGACAAGCATTGTTAAAAGTTTTCCAGAGGAAGCTGAAACGGAAATGGCGGGCATTCCGTTTTCTTCAATAGATATAATGACCTCCTCTAAAATCGAGTCTTCGTTATGAAACACGGAATCAATGTAATGATTAATTATTTTCATTCAGGTTATTCCCTTCCTCATCATGATTTAAAGATTTTTCATCATCTTCTTGACTGTCGGATGTAGCCATCGTTTCGCTTTCGTGTAATTCAAATAATTGAATGAACTCATTGATGACCATATCAATGGCTTTTAATTCACCCACTAATATTGGCTGAATAGATTGAAACTCCGGTTGTTCTAATTGCTGCTTAATCGTTGCACGCTTTAGATTCATCATTTCTAAAAAAGCAATGGCTCTTCCACGTCGGAAAGTTTTAGCTCCACGTTGTTGAGAGCCGTCTCTTCCTCTATGACGTCCTCCACGATGATGTCCCTCTTCTCTAAATTCCTTAAATTTTTCACTTTTCATTTAGTGTCCTCCTTTTATCGTATACATTTGTATACACTCTAACCACAACTCAACTGTATACGAATGTATACAATTTGTCAATCATCCTTCTCTTTAATTTTCCATTACTTTACATAATCAACTGAGAAATTTGTAATATTTACCTCTTCAAGGTTTTCCATTAAACTGTAAGTATCAGCCGAATTAATTTGGGAGTGAAATTTATTGAAGAAAAAATCCTGTTTATTAATTGTGGTATTGTTTAGTTTATTTTTAGTTGGTTGTAATGAAAAAGGCACAGTAGCTACTATTAAATCTAAAAAACCTGATGCAGCAGAAGTTTTAAGATTGGACAACAAAGCAGATATTTTTCAATGGAAAGGTAACATTTTAAAAACCAATATAGAATGGATTGATGAACTTGAAGTCAATGAAGATAAAAATATTGGTGAGATAGAATTTAATGCAACTAAAGCTGAGGACTTTAAAAATGGTGCAGCTAACCTTTTACCAATTGGTACAAAGATTTATTCTGTAAAAGAACGTGATGATATTTTCATCGTGAAATATGACAATGTGGTTAAACGATATTTAGTTCTATCTGAGGGCTGATTTCTTAAAAGGGAGACGAATATGTTCATTCATGATACAGTTGCAGATTTTACCAATAATTATGTGCCTATCATTGATTATTTAAAGAACTATTATAAAAAGCATGCGAGCCATTTTGAAGAATACTTTCGATTTCATTGCCATAATGTAGATGAAAAAATGAAAATGGCTATTCCAAAGCACCAGGAAAAGATTTCAGCGTTAATTGAAATAAAAGATAAAATGCCTAAGCTTATTCGTGATATTGCAAGGGACTATGAACAGATGTACGATATTACATTTACAAAGGATGTACATCTGATTGTAGGTTTATATGGCAGTAATGCTTTTACTTACCGACAGTTCATACCAGAAATTGCATTTTGCTTAGAGAAACTTTCCCCTCTAGATCGCCATTTACAAATTATTATTGCTCATGAGTTTGGGCACGCTTCACACCATTTATTATCCGAAAAAAGAGGTATTAATTGGGCAATGGTAGACTGGGAGAGCCCATTCACTTGGCTTTTACAGGAAGGCATTGCAACGCATTTTTCTACAAAGGTGGTAAGTGCGAGGAAAGATGAATATTTTGCATTTGAGGAAGACTTAGAGTGGCTAACATTTGCTTCAAATAATAAACAAATAATTATGGAAGAGTTTTTAAGCGATGTAACTTCGCTCGATGCAAGAGCAGTGTTTCTTGAATGGTTCTCTATTAATGGAGGTAAACGATTTGGTTTTAATCGCTTAGCTTATTTTATCGCTTATGAATTCATACAAAGCAGCCTTCAAGAACTCACAGAATTGGATGTTATTACATTATGGCGAGACGTAAACTATCAAGATGTTATTTATCAACAATTAACCGGAATGGCAAAGAAAAATGTATGATTCGGCTATATCTTTTTGGGGAGGTCACCTTTCATTTTTGAAGGTGACTTTATTTTTTAGCCTATTGGCAAAAAGAAAAGACGTCATAAGACGCCTTATATTCATTTAGTTTTATCGTTCATTTCATTAATTAGTTGAACAGCTTCATCAATATGAGTCACATTCAAAATTTTTATGTCGATATTTTGTTCCTTTTGAATCTGTGCGGCTTCTTCGGCATTTTTAGTGGGAATAATCATAAACGGTAAACCGTATTTTTCTGCGATTAGCATTTTTTCTTTTAGTACCCCTATAGGTAAGACGTCACCCGTTTCGCTTATTGCCCCAGTCACTGCAATGGCTACGTTGTTTTGTAAATCGCCTCGTATAATGAGTCCTGTTAGTGCTAGCCCTAACCCAGCACTATTTCCACCAATATTATCCTGATTAAAAAATTCATTAATACGGACATCTTCTTTACCTAGATAATGATTAACGTTGTCTTTCATTTGCTCTGCTTCATTCTTTTGAAGATGAAGCCACTTTAATATTTGCTGGTTTTTGCTCTTGTACAGAACAAAATTCGTAATTTCATCCACATCTATAAAAGGAACTTGCTGTTTATTTAAAAGATCTTCAACAGATTGAATACTCTCCATTAATTGAAAATCTACTCTATTTACGCCTATTAAATAGATTTCACTACCTTTGGCATGTAATGGCTCAGTGTATATGTATGCGACATGAGAAGTTCCTTCATAAAATATAAGAGGCAATTCGAAGCAAAACAGCAAGAACATCATGCAAGTAGCGAGCGTGATTTTTCTTTTATATATTTTGTTTCTCAGTAAGATCCGAGCTATTAATAAGATGATAAAATTAATCAATAATAAAGCAACAAAAGAAATTCCACCTATTACATCTTGAAGATACAAAAATAAAATTACACCATAATAAAGAAATATTAAAAAGATAGTCACGATATAAAGCAAACTTCTTTTACGATTAGAAATATTATCCACTCCTTACTTTAATATTCGTCTATTTTCTAACTTTAGGACCTTACATGTAATTTCACATCTCAGTTTATTTATTCCAGAAATACCCTGAGAATCCTTCTTATTCGAAAAATGAGTCATTTTCTATAGCTAGCATCTTTTTAACAACTGAGTCCATTAGAGCTTTAGTTTACGTTCAATCAACATTCTAATTGATTTTTACTTATTTCCATTTTTAGGTAACAATTCTTTACAACAAAAAAGCGTTAATCCTTATCGATTAACGCCTCCAAAGTTCTACCAACCTTTTTTCAGTTTCTTTTTGTCCTCTTCTTATACTTAATTACGCATTTGTTTGAAAATCTAATATGCAATACCTACACGTGATTTTACATATTCCTTACTCTGAATTTGTTGATATGCAAACTCTGCGGTATCTGCTACAGATATTTCTACCCCACCATCCGGTAAAAAGTCTCGTTCGATACGATAGCTACCTGTATATTCACCATCGGGTAAGTATGTCGGACAGACGATTGTCCAATCAGTATTAGAGTTCTTCAAGAAATGATAAACTTTATGATGTTCCGCTGCCGCAATGGTTGTTTTTCTTTTGGATTCGCTCGATTGATAACGTAAAATACTTGGAGTCAATCGACTTTGTAGAATACCAGCCGTTCCGACAGTTATAATTCTTTTTACGTGCTCTTTTTCCATTGCATCAAGAATTAGCGGCATACTTTCAGTTAATGTATTAGTGCCATCTGTGTTTAATGCACTCATCACAATATCAACATTCGCCATGACATTTTCTATATCTTGTTTTTCTAAAACATTTCCTTGTACAATATGTAAATTTTCATCATTTATTTGTAGCTTATTTGGGTGACGAACTAAAGCTGTAACGCTATGTTCATCTCGTAACGCTAGGGAAACAATATGGCTACCCACGCGCCCAGTGGCACCTAAAACTAAAATCCTCACTATGATCACCTCTTTTCTTGATTATAGCATACAAATTTTTTGTAACTATTTAGAGGTCTCTTAGCGTGGTTAATGAACATCAGTAAGTCTGATATTAACAAGAAACTGTTGAAGATCATTAGTTTCTGCAATACTGTTGACGATATTTTGGATTTCGCTTTCTGTACTCTTTTCAAGTTTATCCAGATTATGTAATTGTATAGTCATTACTTGATTATTTGGAGATTCAATTAAGTAGCTGATCATACTATCTGGAAAATAGCCTGCTGCTCGTAACGCTACTATAATTTTTTCTGTAAAATTCGTGCTTTGTAATTTTTCACCAATTTCTTCACTATAATTTGTATCGGGATTTTTTTGAATGGGTCTTTCATATGAAGGTTGATTATACTTAAGCAATGCTGCAGTTACTAACACCAAGGAAAATAAAATAAAAAGGCCTTTTATTAATCCTCTCATATTTTCTCTCCATTTCATCTTTTTAATAGAATACGCTAATCATATTAAATAATGAATAAATCCCACTGGCCCAGTATGAACTATTTGTTTAATAATCCTTATAATATTTGCCAGGCTAACATTTAAATAGCCTGGCAAAGGGACAACATTCACCCTAATCGTTTACTCGTTTACGATGACTTTCACAACAGGTTCTAATTTTCCTACATATGCATCTCCAACATAATCAACATCTATTACTATAGCTCGTGGCACGAAACGTTGAATGCTTTCCAAAAGACGTGCGGTGTTACGTCTTTTGACAAGCTGGAAAGGTGGAAGAGTGTCTAGTTTTAAACCAAAATCTCTGTAAAAAGGGCAAGATATTACGAAAGTAGATAGTATATAAGCTACATTTTGTAATATTTCATCAACACCTGTAGCATTAAAATCAATATTGCTTGTGGCGGTCACTTGATGTGTCATCCTATCAACCTTTCTTCTACGATACATGGAAAGATGTCAGCAATCTTTCTTAATATGAGCTTTTCATCGAAAAAAGAGCACTTAGTTATTTATGCTAAATGCTCAAATGTTATGAATAGCACACATTCACTATTGTATGTATATGATGCAATGTATCGCTAAACAATTGCACAGCGTTAGGTTCAACATCATCCCGCTTCTTTGAATGGATTCCACATGCTAGTCATTGTTTATGTTAGTAGCGTGCTGCATAATAGATGACATACAACCAACTAAAACAACCATGTATGATTGCCCATAATATCGAATGATTAACACTCCAAGAAATAGTAATGGCCAATACGGAGCCAAAACTAATACCGCTCTTTATAACTGTTTTGTTTTCCATTTTCTTCACCTTCTTTACTCTTCTAATTTCGGAAGTTTGCCTCCTCATCATTATTCCTCCTAATCATGTCATCACGGATGTATCTAAAATACTTTTACCGCTAATAAAAATCACAATGAACACGCCATTCTTTTAGTTCTGGATTAAAAAAGAAATAGAAATTTCCATTATCGACGATATTGAAATTTGCCTTCTCGTCTGAGGCAATCTGTAATACAAAGGGAAAGTCCTCACCGTAATCATGACCACTTTGACAAAAAGCTGGATAGCCACCTATTTTATGAATAGCGTATATTTCCTTTACGATATCATCGAAGTATTCAAAATCCTCCTCGTGCTCTAGCCTCAAAATTTCATCCTCCACATCAGATGGAATCCCTCCTCCATCCCATGTCGGATAATCATTATCAATATGTTTTGGAATAAGCGGGAAAGCGCGAATACGGTCATGCTGCCAATTTTGCTGGATTAATCCTTCTATAGATGTATATGCTCTTATTTCAAAAAAACGGCTTAAATCATCTTCTATGAGGTGATCAAATATTTTTTCATTCATAAATAATGTTAGTAGCTCAATATGCTTTAGCGATACGGGCACAAAAGAAAGGTCCTTTAAAAATAATGTTGCTAATGGCTGAAACCCTTGTGGCCTCTGTTCTCCAGGTAATGACCATCCTACATAGCCAATCCAGCTTTCTAGCATGTCATGTGTAGGTCTAACCCCACCTGTTTTAAAGATTGTTGCCTGTCTCACTAGCTGTGACTTAATTTCATCAATTTTCATTAACTGAACCCTCACTGCGACAAATACAATCTACGACATGATCATTAACCATCCCAGTAGCCTGCATAAATGAATAGCAAATCGTACTTCCAACAAATTTAAAGCCGTCTTTTTTTAATTGCTTGCTCATTCGTTCACTAATTTCTGTTGTAGCAGGTACATCTGCTATGGACGACCATTCATTGATGATCGGCTGATGATCCACAAAGCCCCAAATATATTCAGAGAAGGATCCATATTTCTCCTGTATCCGTAGAAAAGCTTGAGCATTCGTCACAACACTAGCAATTTTAAGCTTATTACGAACGATGCGAGAATCCTGACGAAGCTCCTGTAGCTTGTCATCCGTATAGAGTATGATTTTCGAAGCATCAAATTGATCGAAAACTGCACGATAGCCCTCTCTTTTTTGTAGAATTGTCCACCAGCTAAGTCCAGCTTGTGCCCCTTCTAGACAGAGCATCTCAAATAAATGCTGATCATCATAGACGGGAATACCCCATTCCTTGTCATGATACTCAACATATAAAGGTTCATCTAACTTTACCCAGTCACATCTTTTCATTTATATCCTCCATTTTATGTATCATTTAATCCCTGTTATACAAAGCCATCCTTTTTGTGTGTTTTCCCGTATAGTAACGGTTTGAAACCCAACACTTTCAAACAACTGCTTGATTTCAGGTTTTGTTTTATAGGCTTTCATATGATAATTAATTTTATAGAGCTCCGAAATTATAATAAACTTACCATCGTCCTTCAACACTCTAAATACTTCTTTCACATCATTTGCCAAGTCTGGCCAAAAATAATGCGTTTGGAACGCTGTAATCGTATCGAAAAACTTATCTGTGTACGGAATGCTTGAAACACTTGCTTGCGTCACGATCACTTTTCCATTTGCTACATCCATTTGATTTGTTTTTATAGAGTCTTTGACAGCTTGCACAGAAAAGTCTATACCATAGATTTTACCACTTGGATTAATTTTCGATAAGGATTGAAGTGTTTTTCCGCCTCCACAGCCAATATCTAATACAATATTACCATCATTTATGGCTTCATATTTCATTAGCCAAGCATTCATACCACTATGAGCCTTATTCATAATTCGTAACATCAATGAGCCCACGAATCCTCTTGGGTTTTTAGCTTGCTCAATTAATCGTTGTAAAAGCGTCATTTCAAATTTCCCCCTTGTCATTTTTACTTATCAATTATGCCTCGGTATAATTGCGTCCGCTTTATTTTTTTGAAAAACAGACACCATTAGATCTTAATAATCATTCATCCAATTCAGCACCTTTACTGCCTTTTAACGCAGTGAATTTTCATAAAAGGTTGGAAAGTAATTGCATTCGCTCAAATCCATTCCTAATATAGAGGATAGGGACATTTGACTTTTCAGCTCTTTTTATCAGGTCATTAATGCAATTTATAGTTGACTCAATTTGTTGCTTGGCGATAGGCATTCGAGCTTGATCACTAAAGTAATCACTTTGAATATCAAGTATCATTAACGCTTGCTTCAAAAATAGTAACCTCCCTGTATTTTTATATCTTATATTTTTTACGTTTAATAAAATCAAAAGTTTCAATTTTTACCATTTTATAAAAAGGAGACTCAATATGATTAAACAAGCCACTATGGAAGATGCTCAAACAGCAGCATTATTAGCACTACAACTTTGGCCAAATCATTCGTTAGAAGAATTTAGTGAGGAGATGACGCAACTAATTAATGCTGAAAACGCTACGATTTTCCTTGCCTACGAGGATGAGGAAGCAGTCGGTTTTGCACAATGTCAACTCCGAACAGATTATGTTGAAGGTACCCACTCTAGCCCAGTTGGCTATTTAGAAGGGCTCTTCGTAAAAAAACAATATCGACAGAAAGGCTTTGCAAAGCTGCTTATTGAGAGCTGTGAGCATTGGGCTAAACATAAAGGATGTAAAGAATTCGCGAGTGATTGTGAAATGCAAAATCTCGAAAGTTTAGCAGTCCATCTTAAATTAGATTTCACCGAGGCAAACCGCATTATTTGTTTTACGAAGGAATTGTAAAAACAAGGTCATCCTTCTATGGGATGACCTTATTCAAATGTCAATACTTATCTGTTATAACTCCGATTGAGGATGCTTTAATATAATCAAGATTTTGTAAGCTTGAAAGTGTCTTCGTATTTCCAGTTACGACAGCCCCATATATCACAAGATCTTTTACTGATAGACCATCCGCACCACCAATTTCTTTTTCTAACCGTTTATACTCATCTTGTAAACTTGATTTTTGTCTAGTTCCACTAGTTAGTTCATGCACAAATAGCTCAGCTGGGTTCTCTTCTAAATCACCGTTCATGTTTAAAAGTGAAAAACCATATACATTTTGTTCTGAACGCAAAAGATAATCCCCTTTCTCAACTGTTCCATCACTATTGATAATCTTAACAATATTGTCATCTGATTCGTTAATATCCTTCACCCATAACCAAGAAGTAGTCACATTTTTCGGCAGCTTTGCAAGCGCTTCTTGCACTGTGTAGCCTTTATCAAAAGATAGAGCAATCTCCATAATTTTATCGTCACTAATTTGAGGCAACAACGCTAAATCATTTCGTGTCTTTTTATAATTTAAAAATGGATAGAAAAACAACATTTCGCGCTGTCCAAGCTCATTGTAACGCTGAACATCTAAATCTCCTTCCCTGCCGCTCTTTCCAAATGGAAGAGGAGAAATAGATCCTTCATAAAGTATCTCATCTCGAAAAAGACCGTAGCCATACGTGTCATCTCCAGTAGGAACGATTTTACCTTCAATGTATTTAAACGTTTTATAATGTGTTTCACCGCCTAAAATGCCAGGGTAATTCTTCGTTGTCCCAATAAACTCATTCGCTCCTTTTACTTGATGTAGTGTATTAAAGGAATTCTGTGCATGGAATTGCAAAAAACTAGTAATTGCATCATTAGCTAATTTCCCAGCAAACGATGTCACAATGATGACGCATAACGTAATAATGATTGTTTTCCATGTTGCACAACGTTGTGCTTTTTTCATTGTTTTTTTCATCTGTTCTGTATTAAAAAGGTTGTCCATCTTCTAACGCCTCCCATTGTTTTTTAAATGCTTTACGTGCTCGCTGTAAATAAGTTTTTACATGCGACTCACTCACCGCTAGAATCGTAGCAATTTCTTTATAGGATAACTCCATATCGTATTTCATTAAAAGCAATTGCTGAAATGTTGGCTGTAGCGCCAACAAGGCTTCATTAATCTTTGCATTTTTCTCTTTTTGTAAAAAATGTTGCTCTGCATCATCCAATACAGTTTTTAATTTTTCAATTTCATCATCACCAATTAATGTTGCGCGCTTTTGCTTGTTATACAACGTATAGTAACGATTAAGGGCGACCTTAAATAACCAAGCTCGTAAATTATCATGTCGAATTGTAGACAGACATTCAATTGTTTTAATGATTGCTTCTTGCACTACGTCCTCTGCATCTTCTTTTGTAGCCCCTATTTTTATCAAATATTTGAAAACGACTTCTGCATGCGCTAGCAATAGACGCTCCCACTCATTATTCATACTTCACCAACTTTTGGATATCCATTTCGTAGTTAACTCAACTATATAACCAATTAAACCCTAAAATGTATACAGTTGTTTTTTTAAAAAAAAAAAAAAAATCACAAGTGCTTTTCTTTACACACTTGTGATTTATATTTTTTCAATATATGAAGGATCTATATAGAGCACAAACCTTAAAAATCCTTTTATTTTGGATACTAAATAATATGTAATTTGTCAAAAAGTTAAATTTCTTTTTCTAAGTCATTTTTAATTTAAATATGTATTGTTTGAAATATTTCTTTCGCGTTCATCAATTACTAGGTCGATAATAAATGCAAGTTGTTGCTCTATTCGCTTATTGTTAAGATGCATGATGTTCGCTATTGCATTTTTTTGTTTTTCTTCTAATCCTACCTTCTCAAGCAATAACATAATTTCTTCTTTCGAAAGCCCAAACATACTTTTTTCACCTCCAGTTCATCCATTCATTATTTCACAATCATTACTCAAGTTTCTTAAACAATTAACTAATACAGCCATTTTATGACCTATTTTCAGGATAACATATGGACTTAATTAATCCAAATTTTACTTTATTTTAATAAAATTCCAACCTCTATAAAAAATCATTATTATTCAATAATAATTTTTAATGAAGTATTTGTAACGATTTTTGGTATTCACTTAATTCTATTATAAAAATAACAATCCCTTTTGTCGAATTTTCACATTCTGCGGCACAGGTTAAATTTCTAAATATGAAAGCATAATTGAATGAATATAGACAACAAATATAATACTCATTTTTTAATATTTTTTTATCTTAATCATACATTACTATCCGTTATCACAGTACTTTTAACTCATGAAAAAAGTAATTTCAAAATAATTGAAACTACTTATCCTACTTTATTATTCGGTTATTACATTGTTTTATTAATATTATTCTTCAAAATATTTTTGTTAAATTTTTGTAAATTTTCAATTGGTATTCGTAATTTTACATCCAATTTTCGGATATCAACTATATCTACTTTATTTAATATTACGTTCTTTGTCTGATCACTAGTATTGACTGGCAAATTAACTATTCTCGACGTTGCATCAGTCTTCCATATTGTCTCGTTAGTGTACCCTTCGATAAATAACTGACTCTTCCCCTGTACAATAGCAGGTATTTTTACAGCAGTTAGATCTGTGTACACCATTTCAAGTAAAGATTGATTGGACATCGCTAAAAATGGACGATCTGCTTTATCAATCGTACAATGCTCAATACGCCCCATTGATTTATCAGACCATACTATTGCATATGGGCCATCATAACAGTTGTTAAATTCACTATTCACAACTTCAAAAATAGCATCAATACAAGTAATCGCATTTCCGCTAATTTGATCAAAAGTACAATTATCAGTAAATAGTCGAGCATTGTTTATATAAATATGATGACTGTGAAGCTCTTGAATTATTGTGTTGTGCAGCGTAATCTTGGCGTGATCATTGCCATAAATACCACCTGCCTGCCCAAATCGGATCTTGCACTGATTGAGCTTTAACCCGCTTGAGTCGATAATAAAGTGAAATTGGGGGTGTTCTTGGAGATCACACTCAGTCATCGATACATCGGCTTCGTTGACAATCGTAACGCCTGTCGCCTTTCCCTTATCTATGCTACATGTACGAAACTCCGCTTTACTATTTTCAATTAACAACTGCGACTTGACATGTCGATGGAACTTACAATCATACAATTTCGCCTTAGATTTCTCACCAAGATAAAGCCCATTCCCTACACCATCAGTCAAGATAGAATCTGTCACCAACAACTCACTTTGATGAACAACCAGTTGCGTGTCTTGATGATGTTTGATTTCACAGCCATCCATCGTTAGTTTCGAGCTATCGAAAACTTGCACCCCTACATCTTGCCCTTGGTGAATAAGTGTATTGGTCATTGAAATTGTACTGGAGGCTGCTACAATTTGTGCCTTTTTATGTCCATGAATTTCACAATCCACAAGCTCCATTTTTACATCCCGTATTGCATAAATGCCATTCGTTCGCCCTTCTAACAGCATGCAATTAGTCAATGCGATTTCACTATTTTGCACATTAATTTGAGCTTTAACATGATGCTGGATCGTTGTATCCACTAGAATAACGCTTGAGCCATTATCGATATTTAGGCCAAAATGATTGATTGGGCTTGCTAAAATATCAACATTTTTCATCATTAAACTACCGAAGCTTACGGTCACTTGTGCCTGTACCATTTGTTGCTCAATAATACAGTTTTCTAGCTGTAAATCGCCCTTTACGTAAATTCCCTGCCCTTGAGTAAAACGCAGGTTTCGCATATTTACAAGTGTCTGATAGCGGATAAATACGCCACCTTTAATGATCACATTCCCCACTCCATAAAGTGTCAGCCTTTTGGAAATTTCGAAGCTTTCTTCATATATCCCATCCCGGATTTCAATGAAATCCCCCGGCTCTGCCACTTGAATCGCCTGCCCAATACTTTGGTAACGGTGCATAATACTTCTCTTTACAACAAGTGTCGCCATCTCTACACTCCTATTGTCGGTTTTCTTTTATTTATATCCCCATTGAACTTCCTATTATTCAATTTTGTACAAATAATTTACAACCGGTTTTTATTTAGAGCGATGACAATACATATATCTTCTATTTCATCCTTCTAAACCAAACAATAAAAAACCAGCAATTAAACGTTTTTCTCGTCAATTGCTGGTTTAACTGATTCTTAATTTTCGATGGAGCATTTACTGTCTAATTATGATTCTGCATTAAATACATGTCCAAAATTACAATTTAAATTTCCTAACAAGGTCGTTTAAACTCTCTGCCATTTCCGCTAAATTGGATGAACTGTTTTTGATTTCATCCATCGAGCTGGCTGCTTGTTCGATCGTTGCGGAAGTTTGCTGTATGCCTGCAGCGGATTGCTCTGATACAGCAGCTATTTCGTCCACTGATTTATTAATATTGACAGTGTTTTGTACTACGTCTTCTAGCTTTGTCGTCATGCTATCAATGTTTGTTGACATCGAGTACACTGCCTCTGCAATGTGGCCGAATGTTTCGTTTGTAGATGTAATTTGATTTGTACCTTTTTCAACTTCTTCATAGCCGTTTTCCAGTGAAGATGTCACCATGTTCGATTCTTTTTGGATTTTTTGTACAATATCCGTGATATCGTCAACTGAGACTGCTACTTGTTCAGCGAGTTTACGAACCTCATCTGCAACGACCGCAAATCCTTTACCATTCTCCCCAGCTCGCGCCGCTTCGATCGCTGCATTAAGTGCCAGTAAATTCGTTTGTGCAGCAATACCCTGTATCACTGCCACGATTTTTGAAATGTCCTGAGTTTGTTTACTTAGTTCGTCCACCTTACAAACTGCATCCTTCACAATATGATGAATAGATGTCATTTGCTCTGTGGATGCGTCCATTAAATTTTGGCCCTCTTTCGTTAAAGCCATAACATTTTGGGAATATTGCTGAACATCCGTACTGCTATTATTGACATCTGTTATCTTCAACGTAAATTCTGTCATTGTTGTAGCTACATCTGATGCATTACTTGCCTGCACTTCTGTGCCACTCGCGATTTCAGTGACTGTGTCGACAATTTGTTCCGTACCAGTTTTCACCTCTGTTGCTGATTGCATGAGCTCCTCACTATACGCAGCTACATCATTAGACACGGTTTGAATTTGCTTTAATAAACGGTTCAAAATATCGGACATCGTATTAGTCGCTTCTGTAAGCCGTCCTACTTCATCTTTTGATTTCACAACAAGTGCAGGCTCACTTAAATCACCTTCAGTAATTCGTTGCATACGTTTTGTCACAGCGATGATTGGTCTAGAAATGATTCGAGCACTTAATAATGCAATCACGATAGCAATGATAACAATCACAACACCTACGATTATTCCTGTAAGCTGCTTAGTCTCGCCTGCACTGACAATGTCTGCACCAGTCGCATTAATCAATTGCTTACGATGCTCTGCTAACCCCTCAAAGCCTTCACGTATTTCCGTAGCCTTATCACTCATAGTTGCTAAATTTTTTGTTGCTTGTTCAATTTGGCCTTGGTCATAAACAGTAAATACTTCTTTTTCAACATAACTGCTCCATTCTTTAGCCATTTCCGCAAATTTGTTGAAATCACCTGTCTCTGATATTGCTAAACGTAGTTTCTCATTGTCATCAGCATGCTTGACATTATCTTCAAAAATTTTCTTATACTTTTCATCACCAGAAAGTACATACCCTCTAGCTGCTGCAATTCTTAGCCCTATCGTCTGAGCTTCCTCATAATCTGTAATTAATAATTGCATTTCTTCATCAATAATTTGTTCCGTTGCGCTGTTGCTTTGGTTGACTGCATAAAAATTGTAACCAATATATAAAACCACTACTGCTACTACAATGCTGAAGGAAAAAACGATTCTCTTACTTATTGATTTAAAATTCATTTCAAATTCTCCTTACTTTCCAAATGCAATCTAATGTGCATTGTTATAATTTGCACACCATTAGTAATTTAACACTCTCGAGCCAAGTTTGGATTGATTTGGAATTTTCCCTAGATTAAATGAAATAACTAGGTGATTTTCATGTAATTTTCAGCGGATTATTAAAGCCAAAATTTTCAGACAGACGGACTACCCCCCAAAAAACCAAACAGGACTTTTGACACACAAAAAGAACAGCCTCAAAAGTAAGCTGTTCCTTCTATTTAAATATTAATCCCAATAATTAAACATAACATCTCCGATTGTTTTACTATCAAAGCGTGAAATGTATTTCCATTCCACTTCAGATAAACTGTGCAACTCCTTATCCTGCGTCAACAATGTGTTTAGTGTATCGGCAGGAAGGCATTTACGCATCGGAAAATATTTGTGTAATGGAGATTTTGTTAAAAATCGGAATATTAACTCTTCATCAAACTTAGCAAACGCAATATAAGGCATCAGCCTATGATGAAGTATCGTCAAACGTTCATCTTCCAGTTGAATCACCGCTTGCATATAAACAAAATGAGGCTGATCAATAAATTGGATAGCTTTTGCTCGTTGTTCACTTGTAACTAAATGATAAACCATCGACTGGAAAGATCGCATATCCTGTTCAATTAGATGTCCTGCATCAAAACCTGAAATCCCTTTAGTTAATCGCAACGAATCACCCCTTTATTATTATGTCTATATGACCTTCTAGTAAAGATAGGCAGATTCCTTCAATAAGGATCTATTTTCTTGTTATTTGATAGTTTATTTCTAAAAAGGGAAGTCCGAAAATACGCATCTTGTGCACAGCCGTTAGTGTTGTTTCATCTTCTGCCTTTATCTTAAAATGCTCCTGTAAAGGTAATTGAAATAAAAAACGGTTAATGGCTAAATAAATCCCAGCATCCCCATCGTAATTACTCGTTAAATATAAAGCACCATTATCTTCATGTAAATGTAACACCCCAATCATTGTTGAGAAAGGCAGTGGAAGTGCAATATTCATATAGGTGGTTTGTCCTATTGTATGCTTTGAATAGATTGCGACAAAGGTTGTTTGTTTGTCTATTTTACGAATCCATGCACGTGGAGCTGGACGTCCATCGCGCAGCTCATCTACTTTAACAACCATTCCTGTCATCTCAATTTGCTTACTGGAGAAGGGTAAATTCAGCTGTTGCATGAAGCGACTTAAGCCTTGATAAATCAAAGCAAACGGTTTAAACCAGCTTTTCCACTTTACAGATGCCATTAAACGATACTGATTGGTTTCTTCATAAAAATGTGGAATGATGTGTGGCAGCTTTGTCGTATCCACAAAATCACTAAGCGCATCGACTAAACCAGGGTGCGGGTCTTTTCGTTCTCGCAATTTCCCCCTAATTTGGCTAACTGGAAAATGAAATGGTTGAAATTTAGTTTCCGGAATAGCTATAGCCCAAGCCAGCACCCCTACACTACCGAAGAAAATACCATTCATAAATCCATGGAATTTTAGCATTTCTGGTATCCCTACATATCCAAATGCATATATAAACGACCATAATATCGTAATACATAGAGACCCATAGGAAATGCGTAACAGTAAACCTTGTCCACGAGGAAGTTTCGTTTTTAGAGCAAGGAAAAATAAACTGTAAATCGCAGCGATATAAAGTGTCACTGAAATAATTTCTATTATTGTAGAGAACGTTATACCAATTGCAACAAGAAGTGGGCCTGTCAATAAAATAACAACGACTGCATTGTACCATCTACTATTATGTATTCGCCCAAAAAGACCTATAGAAATAGCTAATAAACAAGCTGAGTAATGAAAATGGATGGCTGTTAACCACGTTATTAACGATGAAAAACCTGTATCGATGTTTGCGATAAAAGCAAAAAACCATAGTCCACCGATCAATATATAAATAAGTCCCACATCAATCGATATCTCCGCCATGTTTGTAAAGCCTCGTTGTAAAAATCGCTTCACACCTTGTATAGCTATAAACGCCGTATAAAGAACATAAATAAGTACGAGAACGATGGCTATCCAACCTTCAGAGCACCAATGTAGCATCGTAATCGCAAGCATCATCGCGACAATAATAGCATCACCGGCTTTGTTAAAGGAAATGACCATTTTCACCATCGCAGGAACAAAGATCAGCTGTGCAACTGTGAGTAGCAACATATATCCAGGCTGCGGGCTAAACAAATAACAAACGACCGACAGCATAAGCCCTACTATTAGGACAGGACTACATAGATTGTTGCGTAAATTCACCAGCATACATCATCAGCCTCCCTATCAATGGATTATGGATGGACACATGAATCGTAAACACATTCCTTTTGTCATCAAATCCTTCCTCGACGATTACACGCCCCTCTAATATTTTTGGTATTGGACATTCCATTTTGGAAACTACAAACCGTTGGACACCAGAACGAATGATTAATCTCCCCTCCCGTGTCACTGAAAAATGTAAATCTGAATAAAAAAGAGCTGGTGATCCTAAGTAATCCTTGACTATTTTTCGGACTGGATCAATCGTCATTCTCGCATCGAAATGTCTAGTTCTGGTTGAAAAATTGAAAGTACGCTCCCATAACACTTCAAGTTCTCCACTTGGTAATACTCGACAAGTATTACAAATTGAGAATGGAACACCGTCGCCTGATTCAGGAAACAGGAATTTAGTTTTGGTAGCTATCGCATAAAAAGGACGCAGCCACTTTGTACCAGATTCAATTTTATGCATTACGCCAGTAGCATAAAAAGACTGATCTACAGGTAACATATAACGCTTCTGCAGCATCGGATGGAGTCGAGTAAAGTCCTCGCCCAATAAAGTTTGATAAATCGTCATGTTGTTTCTCCTCGCTTTCGTTTACAGCTTTTGGCACTAGGCATATCTTTACTTAGAATCAACCCGATAATGGACAATACCCACAATGCTACATTAAGTGTTACAGGATTAAACGGAGCAGTAGCAATCGTTTTATCTGCTAGAACGGCACCCAATGTTAAAAACGGAAATAACACTATTTGCACACCAAACAATAAACGCTTTCCTCGAGGCAATAGCCAACACAGTGCAAAGATTATCTCCGCAAGTCCAATCCAGTTTACTATTTGGCTAGTGTTACTTGATCCATTCAACTGACTATAATCCCCGCCTAGTAATTTCTCAATCATCATCACCTCAGTAGGATGTTGTACGATGATTTTCGGTACAAGACCGTGGTACAACCACACAAAACAAAAAAGCACACTAATGAGCATAGTTAAAAAGAAGCGACGATACTGAGAAAAAGGATTTTCTCCTTTTTCAAGCCATCTTTTTAAAACATCGAAACTAAGAGCTGTTGCCCAGCCCATTACGGGACGAAACACAGCATCAAATAATTTCCCTAGTTTCCCGTAGCGAACATCATAGTCATACTGGGTTAAAAATGTGAGCCCCTGGTCTTTAGGAATATATCGCCAGTACCCTTTCCCCTCTGCAATTGGAGATATTTTTTGGGGTGTACCAAAATGTAACGAGGATGTTTTCGTACCATCTTTTTTATGATGCTCTCCTTTACTCTCACCCCAGCCACTAACTGCTATGCCCGGCATCACCTTCGTTTCATAGGTAAAGCGCTGAGGTTCTTCAGGAGATTTTTTATCGATATATGTAATAGAAGTAAAACGTAAATCCCATTGCTCATGCAGCTTAGGGTTTTGGGTATAATTCCAAGCCTCGTCGATAGGTGCTCGTATATCCAGCTCCACATAAATAGGCTTTTTCTTCATCTTTATTTCCTCCTTAAAACAAGCTTATTAGTTATTTTAGTTTACTTTCCATGAACTTCCATAAATCCCACTCTATTAATGTTATTATAGCAATAAATTAATCTTTAACCATAAATTGGACTTTATCTATTAAATTGGAACAACACCATAACATAGGGTTGATTCCCGTTCCTACTGAGCGCTTTCGCACAGATAAAACTTTGTTGCTGCTGCTACGTTAGCTATACGCCTTTTGCACAGAAAACACACGCTTCGCTCCAGGGTCTTGGGCTAACACGATGTTGGTCACGAAAGCGTTATCACAGGTTTAGCCTTCTTGCCCTATCGCTAATCCCCAAGGAGTCGCCAAGAACGAAGATCAACTGATATGCATTGTATAGTCTTTAACAAAAGTAATCTCCTGTTTTCGGAAATGACCCATTAAATTCCCATAAAATAAAAAAAGTTGAATCGAAATGATAGTTTGCCAAGTCTAATAGTCGGAAGGAGGCGTTTTTCATTACTACAAAGCAAGAATCATTGGTACAGTTAGCACAAAACGGAGATGAGCAAGCTTTTTATCAGCTTATTGAGCAGGAGCAACATAAGTTATATCGAATGGCTTATGTTTATGTCCAAAATGAAAATGACGCCGTAGAAGTTTTTCAACAGACCATTATCCGTGCATATGAGGGCTTACCTAAATTAAACGACCCTCAATATTTTTCTACCTGGTTAACGCGTATTATTATAAATTGCTGTAAAACCTATCTTGCCAAGAAAAACTCGGTACAGCTTGTTGAACCACATACATTAGAGGATCTCAATAGTACTTCACCTACATATATCGAAGAAGAACTTGATTTATGGCATTCTCTCTGCGAGCTAGAGGAAAAATACAAAACGGTTTTACTATTACGTTTTTATCAAGACTACTCGGTAAAAGATATTGCAGCGATTTTACAATGTCCTGAGGGCACTGTGAAAACGCATATTCGCCGAGGCTTACAAGCTTTACGACAACAATTAAAGGGGGCATATATAGATGAATGGGTTCAATCCGTTGAAAGGAGTTATTAATGCGATTCCGATCCCCGAAGGACGTTTAACAGAAGTGTTACGCATCGAAGGGATGTCAAAAATCTTTCAACAAAAGCATCATACGGTCAATGCTTTGAAAAATATCCATTGTACAGTTTATCAAGGTGAAATGGTGGCCATTATGGGGACGAGCGGTTCTGGTAAAAGTACACTGCTCAATATGATTAGCGCCATCGATGAACCGACTGAAGGAGCGTTATTCTTATTTGGAAAGGAAGCGCATGATATTTATCAAGAGCCAAAAGCATCGAAATTCCGCAAAGAGAATATCGGCTTTATCTTTCAATCATTCCATCTGTTGAAGGATTTATCAGTTGAAGATAATATTGCGCTCCCTCTTATCCTCAATGATGTACCAAGTAAAGACATCAAAGTACGCGTACAGCAAATGATGGAAAAGCTAAATATCGCTGCATGGGCAAAGCATCGACCAAATGAGCTTTCTGGTGGTCAAAAACAACGAGTGGCCATAGCCCGCGCCATTATTGCAAACCCACCAATATTGCTGGCAGATGAGCCGACTGGTGCATTGGATGTGAATACGACTGATGAAATTTTAGGGCTGTTAGTAGACTTGCAAAAAACTATGAATCAAACCATGTTACTCGTGACACATGACCCTTATGTTGCGACTTATGCAAATCGTGTATTATTTTTCCATGATGGTGCCATTGTGGATTCCTATCAAAATACGCAAACAGCGGAGGATTTAGATTGTATTTTAGCGAAGTTCAAGCTGATTACTAGAGGTGATGTGTAATGTTTACGATGCGTACCATTGCTCTGAAGCTATTTCGTGCAGCATGGGCCAATGTATTAACGAGTATTAGTATTATTACCATTTCCATTTGCCTTGTCATGACAATGAGTGTTTACATATGGAATGCCCATAGTCAAATGAAAGAAGACATACAAGCATTATATGGCGAAATGGATTTAATGGTCGGCTATAACCCCGATCAAAATAGGCTGTTAACTTCACAGCAAATCGAAAATTTCGAAGCAATGCCTGGTGTTACAAAAGTTTCGAGTGTGTCACTAGCTCAAACTAATGTTGAAAATGAGAAAAATACATCATTTTATACAGTTGGTGTGGAAAACGACGACTTAGTGAAAAGCCGCTATCATTTTAATGTCGATCTTGGCCCGAACGAAGTTGTGATTACTGAAAATGTGGCACGTCTTTTCCACAAAGAGGTCGGTGATACGCTAAACGTTACTTTCAATAAAACGATTGGAGATACTGTTGAAGCAAATACAGGTAGCTTTACGATACAAGAAATCCTTTCACCCCTTAAAGGCACAGATAGTCCTAATTTTATCCTTATGCAAAATGATGAGTTGAAAACTTGGATGAATAATAGTAATGCACAAACGGCCGGTATGTTTGCACTCATTAAAACGGAAGATAATATGGCTACCTCAGTTGGTACAGATTTGAAACAACTTGATGAAACATTACGTGTAGATGTCATGAGTGACTATGATGAATTTAAGAGAAATTTACAAGCATTAATCATTTTTATGGTTGTACTTTCATTCTTTATATTACTTATTTCAAGTGTTTTACTGCTATCAACGTTCCAGCTATTATTTTACAAAATTAAAGAACAGCTTATGGTATTTCGTGCACTTGGCGCCTCTACCAAGCAAGTAGGACGCATTGTACAATTGCAATTATCTACAATTATTGGCGTTGGCGTATTGCTTGGGACAGCGGTCAGTTTATTGATAATAAAAAGTTGGTTACCACAGCTCATTAGTTTGATGAAAATGCCAGATGCAAAAACTGATTTACCGATGATCTTTGTATTGGCGATTGCTATTGTAAGTTTTTTATTGCTCCAGCTAATCACACAGTGGCAAGTTCATAAAAGCTCAAGTCTATTACCTTTACAAATCGCAACAGAGAATGAAAATTTAAGTTTACGGTGGACAAAATGGAAATCGATTATTGTGAGTGGCGTTGCGTTCATATCCCTATTCTTGTTTTTAAATGCTTATAAAATCGGAAAGAATAGTGGACAAGGTGCACTTATGATTTTAATAGGCACATTACTCGTCAGTGGAATCTTCCTTTACCTGATGCCATACCTCTTTACAGCATTATTTAAATTTTCATTGAAGCCTATTCGTACTGTGCTCGGCAAAGAAGCATACTTAGCGTGTCAGCAGCTTATGCCACAAGTACGAAGAAATATGCCGATTATACTTAGCATTATCGGCTTAATGGTCATTTTAATTTTCGGCAGCTCTTTATTTAAATCAGTTCAGCAAAGCTCCTATGAGTATATTAACTCTCAATATGAAACATCGATTAAAATTGATAATGAATTAAATGACCCAACCGTTACACCGGATCTAATAAAAGAAATTGAGGCATTGCCGAGTGTGGCCTATGCCTATGCACGAAGTGAAGCACCTTGGATCGCGCTTGAAGGCGAAAATGGCTGGGAAGAAGGTAGTAACTTCGAGGCCATTGATGTCGAAAAATACGTCCAGTTAAAAAAGCTTGATGCTGTTAAAGGAGATTTGAAAAATGGAGTGATCATTACAGAAAGATTTGCTAAAAAACATCAATTAGCAGTTGGTGATCGTATAATGGCAGGGACATTTGATGAAACACTTCAACAAAATGTGCCAATTGGTGAATTACTAGTAATTGATGTAGCTCTTGATTCTTATAATAAATATATAGATTTATTTGTGGATTGGTCCTCTTTTATAGTATCTTCTGATTCAACTATCATTACAAACATAATGGTGGAAGCAGATAATACAGAGCAGGCATTAGCCGATCTCTCATACTTACAAGAAAGTTGGCCAGCTTTAAAAATTACTGATAAAGAGACATTTATTAAGCAAAACGATGAAATGACCTTCCAGCGCTGGAGCCTTTTTGTTGGAGTCTTTGTTATTTTAATTTCTGCAACTTGTCTCGGCGTATTGCAAACACTGCTTCACTCCATTTACTCAAAACGTGCGGATTATGCAATTCAGCGGCTTATAGGTCTTTCACCGCGAGGATTAATCAAGCTGATTTTGACGCAAGTGTTATCCTTTGTACTTTATGGACTGACTGTTGGGACATTTCTCGGACTTCTAGTTACAAAATTACTGTTCACGATTGACGGAGGATCTTATGACTTCGTTACATTAGGTGTTACGAGTATCGTCTTTTTAGGCGCGACACTTATTGTCTTTACGCTACAAGGTTACTGGATAAGTCGTAGAAAATTAGCGAATGAAATGCTAGATATTTAAATGAAAGTAGACCCTCTTATGTAGCATAGGGTCTACTTTTCATTTATCGCTTAAATTTTCAGTTTATCGTCCTATTTTTCGGATTTATCGCCCAACTAAACAGAGTTTTATTAAAAATAGCTTTCTAAGAAATAAGCTATTTTTTATGCTAATCCGACTATGAATATGTGAACTTTTGTACTTAAACTAAACGAACGTAGCAGATTAGTATAAAAGATGTTCGCTTCTTGTGTAAGATTATGTAAAATATATGTAGACTAATACAATTTTACTTATAAAACTAACTAAGCTAATAGAATAGTTATTAGGAGGAGATACCGTTGAATCAGGCTGTGGAAGCTTTTCTGAATAAGGTATGGAAGGAAATCACTACACTTTACGAACAAGAAAGCAAAAGAATCAATGAGTTTAAGGATCAAAGAACGTTGCAAGCTGGAGTGCACAACTACCTCCGGGTGGCGTGGAGAAAAGGCAAGTTTACCTGGACTAAGGGGAAAATTTATATCGATTTCTCCAAATTATTATCCAGCTCGAACAAATTTGGAGCGGATACTTACATCATGGAGTTGACCGATGAACTTCTGACTGAGGAGTTCTTTCCTACCTTGTGCGGGCTTGTAGACGACCTGTTCCGCTCGGAAAAACTGGGGCCCGATTTCTTTGATTACAAGTTTGAAGTTGTGTTTGAGTTTGAGTGGGAGAATTCGAAATTAACCCTTAACAAACAGCTATATAATGTGCCCAAGTTGATTCAACTCCAAAAGAGGCTGGATCATTTTATTCAAACAATGATTCTGTCTGATCTACCTGTGTTACCTGTAGAGATTGACATTTTCTTTTTCGCCAAGCATTTGGTCAATCCTGATTTGATGAAACAGGAAGTGGAAGTAATTGATCTGTTAATTCGTCGTCTCTCCGACAAGTTAGATAACGACCAGGAGCTCAAAAATGATTGGATCAGTCGGTATACTTATACGTTTAAAAAATGGGCGCTGGATTACTTTTTACTGCAGCATTTTACCCGATCCGGTCATTATGGAATGATTTGGACTTTGAAAGAGGATCATCCTTCCGTAGATATCGGAGAGATGGATTTCTTTCTTTATGCAGCATTGCAGATTGGCTTCACTGAGCCAGATATTCGGCAAAAGTATATGGAACTAGCAGTCCAATTGGGTTCCAAGGAGGCTGCTATTTATTTAAAAGAAGGCAGTGGAAAATTTGCTCGTACATATCGTGGAGAGCTGATAGAAGGCAGAAACAACGATATTACACAAACGATTGAAATTCGAATTCTCTCCGAAGAAGAACTTGCTTATAAAGAAGCGTTGGATTATATTATCAATCTTTTGAAACAAGAGTTTCCTAAAAGTTATCAACTAAAGTTAGAGAGTAGCCAAAAGAACTTCCTTCCCGTGGAGGAACTGGCGAAGTCCGAGCTACATCAGTTTTTTGCAAATGCACTTAGCTACCCTAATTTGTTCCCGAAGATTGCAGAATATGTAGATATAGCTATGGAAGAGTTCGCGTGGTACGGGGACGTGGAGCCAAGCGAGAAATCGGTCATGCCGGGCACTTATGCAGTATTGGGCCTTGGCTTGTACAGCGAAGCTTATTTTCCGCTAGTGTGCCGCTATATGGAACTGGTAGATACAGAGCATCAGTCAGCGCAGGATGGTTATGCAGAGGCGTTTATTGATGCGCATGGCGTAAAAGTAGAGCTTATGCCAGTGATTGTATCCATTTTACAGGGAGGAATTGATGAAGGCACGTTGGTCACCAATTTAACCATCGACACTCCTGAGCTAGCCGAGGCGCTATTCAAGGCGCTAAAAGGCAAAGAGATTTATGAAAGCGAAATGGTACTGCACCGGATTTTTGGGAGCATAGAGGAACTTGAAGAGGCAGCCCGAGAGGCACAACCGCCATTAAAAGAAGGATTGGAGCAGCTGATGGCCCTTCAAATCGAAATGACCTGATAGCTTTATCTTCTAATAAATTAAAAAGAGCATGTTTTGGAAATAATAACCAAGATATGCTCTTTAGTTTTGTTCTCAAATTATTAAAAGATTTATCGTTTAACTATTTCAGTTTATCGGACACTTTTTCAAATATATCGACATCTTACGCTCCTACAAACAGCACTGCCTGTCCAATCGCAATAAAAAAGGCTTCATGCTGTATCGGGCTGTTGTCTTCGATTTGCAGAGTAATCTCAAAATGGGTTTCACAAAAGACAGCATGCCAGCGTGCTATCGGTTGTTCCTCTAACGAAAATACGGACCAGTCCTCCATTTCCTTGTTGAGTTTTATAGTTTGGACATCATCCGTGATAATTAAGTCAGGAATCATAATTTGCCAACCATCATAGGCAATCATATACTCTTTGCCTGTGACGAAATCCTTCCCTTTAAAATGCACTCGACCCCGACGCGACACCTTCTTACATGTGAAAAGAGGCTGACCAGTGACATCACTGACATCAAAACGTACAAAATAGCGATAGTCCATTGTGCGGTCAAATGCCTTTTTCAGGCCATTCGAATAAACACGTTGGACATTCGACGATACTTCCCCCGCTTCATTTAAAATGGCTACTGCCTCTGTTGACTCAATGGCCGCTGGTTGTTTGTATGTATAAATCTTCAATCCGTTCGCTCCTTCATTCAGTTGCTTTCTATAAACTAACATAAAATAAGCGCCAAATACAAAGGTTGTATTTGACGCCTGAATGTTTATTTATTTTGCTTAGGTAATTCTACTGTGAATGGTTGGAACTTCACTTCTTTTACAGATGGTTTATTAAATGGAATTTTAGTTTCTACGCCAGCAATATCAACATGTACACCGCCTCCACCTGAAGGAATCACTAAATATGGTGTAATCATTAATTTTTGAACATTGCTTGAAATCGGGTCAAAGGACTTGGTACTGCTAAAGTTCCATTCACCATTATCGAAATGACCTTCTCCTCCACCAGAATGCGAAGTAATCTCCTTGCCATTCTGATCGGTAATACGGAATTCTATAAACGATGCACCTACTTGTGAATTATCAATTGTCCCCTTTTCAGAAGCTTTATAGTCAAGTGCTATACCTGATGGGCTTAATGAAATTTTTGACACATCCAGTTGAATGCCCTCTGCTTGTTGCTGATGATTAACTGGCACATCAATAGTATTCGTAATCTTTTTAACAGGAACTGAAAATTCCCATTTTTCCCCTTCTTTCCCTTCTAACGTTAAGCCCATTTCAAAGGAATCCGGCATGTCTTCCTTCACTTCAAATCTTGCGATGCCTGTACGGACTGTTGAACTTAAAACTTTTTCACCATAGCCACCAGAACTTACTTTAGGGTTTTTACCATTAATAGTAAAGTTCGGTCCTGCCCCTAAGTAATAATCACCTAATTTCTTTTCAGAATCAATTGTAAGTCCTACCGTAATATTTGACGCGTCATAAAGTACTTCATCTATTGTTACGGAAATACCGTTAATTGTATGTTTTTCTCCAATAGTGCTTGTTAGCCCTTGTTCACTTGCTTGTTTTAGTCCAAGGTAACCAGAGTTACTGAATACCGACCCGACAATCGGTAGCTGTGACAATGTGCTTGCGAAAGTTGGAGATACATACGCTGCAGAACCTACCATAATACTAAATGCGGCTGCCGCACTTGCTACATATAATAATGGTTTACGTTTACTTTTTCTTTTAATTTGTACAGGTTTTTGAGTCATATTTTTTTGCTCCTCTGCTTGTTTTATTCCATTGGCAATCGCTGTTCGTACCTCATCTCTTGGGAATTCTGGAAGGGTACTGTTTTCATTAAATGGCTTTTTCATTAAACGTTGCACTCCTTTCTAATTCTCGTTTTAATTGTTTTTTTCCACGATGCAAATACGTTTTAATCGTGCTAACCGGCTTTTCCATTACTTCTGAAATTTCTTTAATTGGTAAATCATGATAATAAAATAAAATGATGGCCATTTGCTGAGAGTGATTCAAAAGCTGTATAGCATCCGATAAATCGATTGGATTCGCCAGAACATTTTCTTGCTCCCGTAAACGATTTAATAATTCATTTTCTTCATAAGGAATGATTTTTTGCCCTTTTTTTAGCAAACGATAGCATTCATGTATTAAAATCCGAAACAGCCATGTGGAGAAAAATTCTGGATGCTTTAGTTGATGCACGGTTAGATAGGCTTTACATGCTGCTTCTTGAATAGCATCCAGTGCATCCTCTTTTTGGCCAACATAAGAAAGCGCAGTATAAAATAATTTTTCTTCCTCTAGAATGAGTAGCTGCTCAAACGCTTCCTTATTCCCTGCAATAGCCTGTTTGACGATCGATAAGTCATGTTCCACGCTGTCTCCCCCTTTCAATACTTAGAGTAATTAACTCTATCAAAAGGTTTCACTTTGATAAAATTCTTTTTACAAATAGATAAAAGTGGCTCTGCTTTAAATATTGGGGTGACGTTCAAACCGTCATTCCTGCACTTTTATCGTGCATTTTATTCGTTCTATCCATGACTTTGGCTCTTCTATCCATGACTTTGACTCTTCTTTCCACGGCTTTGGCTCTTCTATCCACGATTTTGATCGTTCTATCCACGTTTTTGGCTCTTCTATCCACGTTTTCGGCTCTTCTATCCGCTACTTTGCTCATTCTATCCGTCACCTATGTTTCTACAAAAAAAAGTAGACTACTTCACTTAAAGTAGCCTACTAAATTTTTCATTATTTATCCAATTTGAAAGTAATGTCGCCTACTCCGATTTCGGAATTGACCTCTATTTTTACATCTGCTTTGTCATACGCTTCGTTTACATAAACCCCTTCTCCTTTAGAAATGAGGCCTTCAATATTTGATGTGCCAATGCCTTTTTCTGTCGTAAGCTTTACCCCAACCTTTGACGGTAAAGTGACAGTAGTGTTCCCAACACCTGTTTCAATATTCGTTTCGAAGTTTTTTTTCCAATCGCCACCTAAATTTACTTCAAGATCGCCAACACCTGTGTTAATATCTAATTTTTCCAGCTGCAACCCTTGTAAATCTAGTTCTGCATCCGATGCTCCCGTTTCGATTGAGAGATCCATTGGAATATCTTCATTCAGTTTAATATCCCATATATTTTTTATTTTCCCTAAACGCACGCTAGTTGAACCTTTATGATCAATCGATATTTTTCCTGTCTTGCCACGTAAGTCATATTTTACTTTTGGAGCAAGTTTATCAATATTGTATTGAGCAGTACCTTCAACCCAATCCTTAGCACCTTTTTCTACTGTTATTTCCCCAATTCCAAGTTGTAATTCAACATCTAACTTTTCTGCTTTATCCTTTTCGACTAAAATCGTTTCATCTTTGGTTTTACCTGGCATGACTGAGTTGCACCCCGATAACGCAATTAATGAGGCACCTATTACCAAACCAAGTCCCATAAATTTTTTCAATGTAATTTCCTCCCGCTATATAATATTCCAATAAATTCATTATATAGGAATTTTCATTTATAAAAACGACCCTCCGCTTTAAAATCTTCTAAGACCTAAGACGTAGTGAGCACTCCTTCCATGGATATGTCAAAAATGAACCCCGTATGAAAGCATCATATTCATACGGGGTAGCAGTTAATAGGTGAAAATACGTGAATCTTTATAAAGAATAGAAGTATTTCCTTCATGATCCAATGCATGTATCAGCAATTGAGAAGTAGCTATTTCTGATTTTAGAGGCACTGATATTAATTGCGCATCATTCGAATCAACTGCTTTCTCAATACGCTCGGTCCCAGTGTCTATTATTAATTTTTCAATGTTATGATTGTTAAGTAATGGAATAACAAGATTGTGGATGTCTTTTAAATAAACAGAAACCATGGTATCTACTTCGCTCTGTATATACTGATCCAATGCATAGCCTTTTCCATCATGCTTGAAAATTGCAATACCTCTAAAGCGATTCTCCGAAAAATAACCAATTCTATACTGTTGTATCGTTATTGTACCATTCATTTTAACAGTATCTGGATGAAACGGTCCCAGTACAGTATTTCGAATGTCCGCTTCATTCTGTACGTAAACGCGATAGCCAATTCGTTCAGACATATTCCCTAAAATGGCAATAATAATGACGATACATAGTAGTACGCGCCAAAACCATTTTTTCATAAATGCTAATATCGCAAAAATAAATAAGAACACAGAACTCACTAATCCTACTACCATCCAAGGTTTTGTTAATACGCTATAGTCTTTCACCCTTCCAGACTTTTCTGGATAGAAATTTGAATCGATAACCGTCGACGTCGTTAATTGGATATCATGTTGGAAAAGCATCATCTTTAAACCGATGATCAGACAAGCTGTTACGACTACTGTTAGGATAATTGGCATTAACGGTGTTCGCTTCTTCGTTTTTTGATTGATTTTTTGAAACGTTTTACCATGACTTTCATGAGAGAATTTACCTTCCTTATACATTTCATTGATGGCATTACGAATCTGATCCATATTCGAACCCCTCCTCCAATAGCGTGATGCCAACCATTTGACGTGCTCGCCTTAATCGTGTTTTGACCGTATTTTCTGGTAGCTTTAGTAAAGCTGCAACGTCCTTTAAGGAAAACTCGGCAAAGTGAAATAGTAGTAATACATCTTTGTATTTCGTCGGGAGTTTCTCAATCGATGCCACTAGCAATGCATCCGTCTCTCCCATCAATACTTCTTTTTCAGGATTATTGGAAAGGCTCTTTAATTTGCTCCAATAATCAATGACTTGTATTTTTTTATAACGCCAGCTTGAAAGATAACTATGACAATTGTTAATCGCAATTCGATATAAATATGTTTTGATGGAAGCTTCTTCACGGAATTGCTCCATTTTCTCATAATATTTAACAAAGGTATCTTGTACTAAATCTTCAGCCACTGCCCAATCTTGTACATATGTAAAGCATACGCGTAATAAATAATCCCCGTACATTGTCATGGCTCTAGATAAGTGAGCGTCCTTTTGTTCTTTTAACATTTTGCTCGCCCCCACAAAAGCATTTACAGTTAGACTGATGAACAATAAAAAAGTTTCATGAAAAATGAAAATTTCCATGAAACATACAAGTTAACAGATTTCATTTCCCTCCACTAAAACTTTTAAGCTTGCGAGAGAAGCCCCGTAGCCGCTCGTATTAAAAGTGACCGTGGTGCCATTTTTTTCTTCCTGTAAAAATATAGCGATCAGCGTTTCTTCTACACCTAAGTAAAAAGAAAACTCTCGATTTGGCGTTACATTTTTAATCGTTAACACCATCGGTAATTTTTCTGCAAGCTGATTTTGTTCATTCGGCATTATCGAGAAAATCATCTCTTCTCCTGCCTCTAATTTGGGAATTTCCCAAGTTGAATCTGGGGCGTACCATTGCGTCAGTAGCTGTTCCTCTATGACAGCCTGCCAAACTGTAGCAATACTTGCATCAATCCAAATCGAACTTTTTTCTGGATCCATCATCGCATTCCTCCGTTTGTTGAATTCATTCCTTTTTCCATCATTTTATCCTATTATAGGAATCAGCAACAGTTACAACTTTAATTCTCGCAACAATCCAAAATAAAAAGCGTGTTTTGACAATTGCTTGATCAAAACACACTCTTTAAGGATTTTTCTTATGTTCTACGCATATAAGCACGAACTGTCAGTGGTGCAAAAATGATGACAACAATTGCCGCTCCAATAAGTGAAGCTGACAAATCCCAACCTATAGTTCCTGAATTTGCAAGTTCTCTAACGGCTGTGACGAGATGTGAAATTGGATTAAATTTCACAAACCACTGCAGGAAATTTGGCAAAGTCTCTGCTGGTACAAAAGCGTTAGAAAGAAATGTCAGTGGAAACAGAACGAGCATGGAAATTCCCTGTACACTCGAAGCTGTACGTGCAATGACACCAAAGAAGGCAAAAATCCAGCTAATAGCCCAGGCACAGACAATAACTAAAAGCCCCGCAAGTACAACGTAACCAAATCCACCTTCTGGTCGATACCCCATGATATATCCCATAGTAAAAGTAAGTACAGTTGCAATTGTATAACGAATTGTATCCGCCAATAGGGCCCCTGCCAGTGGAGCAATGCGGGCAATCGGTAGTGATTTAAATCGATCAAACACCCCTTTATCCATATCTTCCCGCAATTGGACTCCTGTAACGATTGAGGTAGTGATGACCGTTTGCACGAGAATTCCTGGAATGATGACTGGCAAATAGTTTTGCACATTGCCCGAAATGGCTCCCCCAAAAATATAGGTGAACATGAGGGTGAAAATAATCGGCTGAAGCGTTACGTCAAATAATTGCTCAGGTGTACGTCGAATTTTTAATACGCCTCGATAGGCCATCGTTAACGAATTTCTTAAAGATTGATTGAAGCTCGGCTTCTTTAGCAATTGACTTTTCATACTCTTTCCCCCTCTACTTGCTCAGAGCCTTTGAGTTCTTGGGGAACATTCTCATCGGTAATTGTCAAAAACACTTCATCTAAGGTCGGTTTTTGTACGCTGAACTCATCAAGTTGTATTCCTTTTTGACGAAGGGCGATCAGTAAATCCGTCACTGCGTCAACATTTGCCATCGGGGCCGTAATCTTCCCGATGTCCTGTGTAACTGTAGTTTTTACGTCGAGTATTTGTTCTACGGTTTCACGAGCAACTATGATCTCCTGAGGATTTTGAATGTTCAAATGTAAAGATGATGTACCTACAGATGCCTTTAGCTCATCGACCGTTCCCTCCGCAACAACTCGACCATGATTAATAACGGCAAGTCGATCTGCTAGCTCATCAACCTCTTGCAAATACTGTGTCGTTAATAGGACGGTTGATCCTGTATCTACTAATCGACGGATTGTGTCCCACATTTGATTGCGTGTTCGAGGGTCTAACCCTGTAGTCGGCTCATCTAAGAAAATCAATGGTGGCTGTGCGATAAGACTTGCAGCCAAGTCCAAGCGACGTCGCATACCACCAGAGAAATTTTTCAAAGGACGTTTGGCAGCTTCTGATAAACCGAACTCTTCCAGTAATTCAGCTGCTTTATTTCGAGCCTCTGTACGTCCCAATCCTAGCAAACGAGAGAAGATTATCAAATTTTCCGTTGCACTAAGTGACTCGTCAACCGAAGCATACTGACCAGTGACTCCAATTAATTGACGGACAATGTGAGGCTCCTTCACTATGTCATAACCGAATATTCGTGCCGACCCCTCATCTGCTCGTAGAAGGGTTGCGAGCATTCTGATCGTAGTAGTCTTTCCCGCTCCGTTAGGGCCAAGTACACCATAGATAGTACCAGCACGTACGTTTAGATCGACACCATCAACAGCACGATTTCCTCCAAAATGTTTGATGAGACCATGTGCTTCAATGGCCCATTCACTATTCCCTATCGTGCTTTCCATTCTATTCATTGTATTTCCTCCTTCGCTTATTTCCACCGTTTCATTTTTCTTGAAACAGATGAAAATCACTTTTCTAAGTTTTTTATAGATGTTGTCTATAAACGGATGATACAACAAATATATGAACTGAATGTGAACCGAATTTGGGTTTATTTTTGCTACGATACTACAGCGTTTTTGTTTTGGGTCACTCTATATAAATTCATTGCACCGAGAGCGACAAATATGGCTACAATGTCCAGCGCCAATTGATAGCTTGAAAAAAAGGTTACCATGAATCCAAATAACGAAGGGGCGATCACAATAAATAACTGATTCAACGTCAAGGCTGCACTTACAGTTAGACCAACATATTGTGGATTCGATTGCTCTGTTACACAAGCGATAAACAGTGAATACCAGCCAAGTGCTACGAAGCCCAATAAGAAACAACCTAATAGCATCAACATTTTTGCATGTAGCATAAGCGGCAATATGACGATAAGAATAACTGCACTAGCCATTACGATCATTAATAAAAATTCCCGCTTCTGCGCAAAAAAATGATCACTAATCCACGCAATTGCTACCCTTCCAATCATTCCACCGATTAATACAACGCTTAAATATTGCCCCGCCTCTGTTAAGGAATAACCTCCTTCTTGATGTAAATAACTCATGAAATGAGCAACAAGTATCATTTGTAACGTCATCATCACAATCCCAACAATATAGATTGGATATAAATCTTTATTATTTTTAATAGCTTCTAGCTTCTCTTTAAAAGTGACAGAGGTTGTAGCTACTGCTTCGCGATTTTTAGGCTCCTGATAAATCAGTAAAAAAAGCAATCCACCAGCAATAGCCACCAATCCTTGTACAAGATGTACCGATATTAGGCTATGATGATAGTACATATATGTGAGAATGGCTGACGCTAAAGCTCCACCGATAGGAATGCCTGTTTGTCGAATGCCAATCGCTAGTCCGCGATGTTTGTCTGGAAACCATTTCACAATTGCGGTGCTGCCCCCTGTTTGTGCACTTCCGTACCATACGCCCACGATTAATAATAAAAATAACAACACTGCATAATTATTGACCAACATGAGAAGTAAAGCTGAGAACCCTAATAAAATAGAGCCCCATCCGATAATTTGTTTTTCTCCTCTTTTATCCATTAAATAGCCGAACAGCATCATCGAAAAAATTGGCCCAATATTAACAGCAGAAACGATAAAACCTGTTTGAAAAGATGATAAATCCCATTCAATTTGATAAAATGTAGCAATTGGCCCCATGCCGTACGTCACAAAAGTTGCCGCAGTTTGGGACAGTGTAGCTACTAATACGATGATCCATTTATAATATGTATTCATAAAAATTCCTCCAATGCTGTCTCACTGATTCATTAACTTTACGTATTTGAGTTTACGCTTGCTCAATGAATGCGTAAAATGGAGGAAAATGATAGTAGCTATCAAAAAATTTTATAGGTGTGTGACATACAACATGAACATAGAAGAAATAGCATTAAAAATCGAAATTTTAGAGAGGCAAAATCTTAGTAAATCCGCTCAAATTACGAATTATACGCAATCTGCCTTAACCTCTAAAGTGAAGAAAATGGAGGGGGAGATTGGTCAGGAGGTATTTAAGCGTACACCGCAGGGCTTGAAGATTACAAATGTAGGGACACAATATTTAAAATTTCTAAAGCTTATTACACAGGAGTACGATGAATTTTTACAAGAGATTGGTTTGACACAAACGAAGTCGAAAATTACCCTTGGCACTTCTCATACAACGATTAAAATTTATGGCGCATCCATTATGAATGCCTTGCAGACAAATAATATTCCTTTAGATGTCGATTTCACTGTGGAGTCTAGCACTTCCTTAAATGAAAAAATACATAATGCCGAAATGGATTGTGCACTGACGAGTAATCCTATTAAACACTACCCTGATGTAAATTATGACTTGATTGCAACAGAAACATTTGAAGTCATTTCGAACAATTCTTATATTATTGATTTTGAGAAACGTTCACCTGTCACACTCCTTGTGTTAAGTAGAGGCTGTATGTATACACGGGCGATGGCAGAGTGGTTAAAAAAGAATGAAGTTCCATTTACGATGAAAGAAATAAAATCGGTCAGTAGTATCCTTGATTTCCTACAAATTGACAATACGATTGCTGTATTAAATACAAAACTAATTGACCTTTATAACTACTCCAACATTCACTATTACGATTTGCCGCAGTTAAATAAAGTGATCGAGACTGTCTTTATTTACAAGAAGAACGAAAGTCAACAATCTTCTATTTTTCAATTAAAACATGTGATTAAATCATTGTTGCTGGAAGACCCTATCGAACGAAGCTAGTTCGATAGGGCCTTCTAGTGATTTATCGGAACAATTTTTAAATTTATCGCCTAACTTTTTTATTTATCTACCAACTTTTTTAATTTATCTACCAACTTTTTTAATTTATCAACCAACTTTTTTAATTTATCAACCAACTTTTTTAATTTATCAACCAACTTTTTTAATTTATCACCCAACTTTTTTAATTTATCACCCAACTTTAATTTATCACCTAACTTTTAAAATTCATCACCCAACTTTTTTTATTTATCACTCAACTTTTAAAATTTATCACCTAACTTTTAAAATTCATCACCCAACTTAACTTTTTATCGCTCAACTTAAAGTCAAAGAACCGCTAATCCCTGCGAGCCAAAATAAGGGAGTTGAGTCCATGCAGCAACCTGCAATCTAACTAGACTTCCATCCCCTTGAATAGCAAATACGGAGACTGTTCCTTGATTTCCGTTCAGGGTGTAAAAATGCCGCCCATCTTTACTCACTCCAACATCCATCGGTAGTCCTGGAGCTGTACCTTGCGGTGTACTAGTAATATGCCCTGCCACTGACAGTTCACCATTGGGATCGATTCGGTAGGTGGAAATAGTGCCACTTAAAGTATTTGTTATGAATGCAAAACGTTCATCTCTAGTTGTGATTACCCAGCATGCAGTTTTATATCCGTTTGGTACAGAGCCACTGATCACATGGAGAATCCCGTCGTTGCTCATTGAATAGGATGACAGGGCATTTGAACTCGCTTCAGTAACTAAGAGGATTCCAGAGGATAGAAAATAGGCACCCAATGGACCGTCACCATAAGAATCATTAACGATTGGTTCTGAAACTGTACCATTTTGATTTACGTTGAAAACGCTAAGACGGTTTGTAGTATACTCGGTTACAAGGAGCTTACTGCCATCACGTGTGAAAAGAACCTGAGCAGGCTCGGCATTGAAAGTGCTGAGAGAACGTGAGGAGCCAGCAATAGGAGTAAGGCGTCCATGTTCTTCTATGCGAAAACCCATGATGTTAGATGCAAAATTGTTTGTGCCATACCCTACATTGGCAACATAGATAAAATCACCAAACACATCTACACTATTTGGCTGAGCACCTCCCGATGGCTTTACGTCCACTAGAACAGGTACACCGCTGTCACTAATGATAAAACTGCTGATACTATGGCTGCCTGCGTTCACTGCGAGAAGAAAACGACCATCATGGGATAAGGTTAATGCTCCTTGTGACGTCAGAGGATCGACACCATTGTTTGGGGTTGCCGCTGAGACTTTCCTTATGCCAGTACCTCTACCATTAGTTGGATAGGCACCCACAAAGGCGAGCATTCCATTTGTGTCCCTGTAAAAGGCAATGACTTGATTCATGACTTCATTATTCGTCATCATGTAAACCATACTTACACTTGCAGGGGAATTTTTGTTCATATAAACTTTCCTCCTTTTATAGCTTTATATGGTTCTTTAACGGTTTCAATTCCCTGTTTTTTATTTAAAAACATCAACTAACTTTTTTCGACGTAATAAAAAACAACGGCAAAATGAAAAAGCCGTTGTTTTTATGTTGAAATAGAAAAACAAAATGATGTCCCTTCTTCGGTTGAATGAAGTGAATAGCTTACTTGAAGAATTCTAGCGATGTCATCAATGATCTTCAAACCTAGACCCCCACTTAAACGATTTTGTTCAAAGCCAATACCGTTATCAATCATGAAAATCATACTATCTGTTATTGTTATCTCAAGCTTCGTAGCATTGGAATGTTTCAATGTATTTTGGAACACATTATCGAACATTCGTTGAAGCCATAGCTCATTACTAGTCCATGCTAAATGAGTATCCTCTGGATGATAGATTAATTCAATGTTATGCATTCTATATAAATAGCTCCATTTTTTTATCATCGTTTCTAACAGTATCGCGAGTTGTACTTGTTCCGTCACTATATAAGAATTCTCAATATCGTCTAAGGACTGCAAATTAAATTCATTCGTTAAGCTAGCGATATACTGTATTTGCTCATTCAAGGATTCTACCAATTTTGGTTGTTCCTCCTTATAGTAATCTTCTAGATAAAATAATTGTAAACGGAGCGCTGTTAATGGTGTATTAATGTCGTGCCTCAGCTTTTGTAGTAGCTCTTTTTGTTGCTCTTGCTGTTGTTTAAGCTCTAATTCCCGATAAGTAGTTCGCTCAATTAGTATATTCACCGACTGAATTAGCTGTCCAATTTCATCCTCACTGCCAGCCTCTAATGTACTCGGTGTACTTTCATTACTCGCTAAGTCACGAATCGTTTTGTTTAGCATATTAATTTTCGCTAGTAATGAATTGATCGATTTCGAAAATAAAAATGCTAGCAAACATAAGGATAGGAAGAACACAATCAGCATCGTTGGATAGGCGAAAGATTCATGGAATGGAGTGCCTTTATTTCTAGTTTTAAAAGCAAATTCGTAAATAATAGACATCGACACACTAATCCCTAACAAGACGATTGGAACACTAACTATAGCAGTAAATAATAATAATCGATATTTTGTTTTTAATGTCATTTCTTTATGTAGGTATTTAATCGATACCCTTCTCCGTAAATATTTTGTAGGATGGTACCTGATGAATCATTCATTTTCGTTCTAATCTTTTTGATGTGAACATTGATGATATTTTGATTTCGATCTTCAAGTGGCCATAAATAGTCAAAAAAGTGATCCTTCGTTAACACCCTATCCTTGTTGTCAAATAAATAAAAGAAGATTTTACGTTCGATTGCTGTTAATGAAATTTCATCATGTATATTATTTTTAAATAATTTACGATGTTCGGTATCAATTAATAGATGCTGGATTTGCGTAAATGTTCCATATTGCTGCTCTAGCATTTTCTGCATTCTTAAAAGGAGCTCTCTCGGATCAAATGGTTTTGTCATATAATCTTCACCAACTGTTAACCCTTGAAGCTTGCTCTCTATATCGTTACGAGCCGAAAGAAAAATAATGGGGATATTTAAGCCTAAGCTTTTAATGTTCTTTGTTAGCTGATAGCCATCCTCCCCTGGAAGCATAATGTCCATTATGACTAAATCGATTTGATGGATAAGATTCATAATTTCTCGTCCATCAGTTTTCCATACAACGTCGTAACCTTCACGTTGTAGTATTTTTTGCATCAAATCGCCAATCATTTGGTCGTCTTCTACTATTAAAATTGTAAATCCTTTCATTACCTCGACCTTTCTTTGTTGCCAACTTTTGTCTTCATAAATTCTATCGCAAGATTATAAATTTCATCAGGTTTATATAAATAAATACTATGAGTACCACTTATTTCTTTCACTTCCGCTATATTAATTTGATCGGCAAATTCAGCATATTTCTGGCGATGGTACTTCGTAAATTCCAAATCTTTATTTTGTTCAGCAATGGCATCTATTAATAATATCGGAGTGTCTTTTGGTTTCGGAAGCTCTTCTGATTTTAAACTATTTTCATACACATGTAGTAGCTCATTTTTCATATCATTATTAAAAACTTGTTTATAGGATAGTGCTTTATAAATTTCTTTTTCTTCCCCCGTTAAAAACGATTGTTTTATTACTTCTGGATTATACACTTGCGAAGGTGTTAAACGATGTACGCCCAATTTCGTTAGCAAATTCATTCCCCTAACAGTCCATAAATCGACTACTCCCATTTTATGCTCCACATATTGACTTGGCAAACCAATATCAAGCGCAATAATCCCCTTAATTTCTTCAGGATATTTTTGAGCCCAATAAATAGCTTCAACCCCTGAAATGGAATGAGGTACTAATATATAAGGAGGCTTATTCCCACTTTTCAGGAGCGCTTCCCTCATCTGCGCTAACATTGTATCAACATCTCGTTCGTCCTTCGAGACATCGCTATAGCCATATCCCGCTCTTTCAATAACAGCAATCTTATGTTCTTGAGAAAATTTACTGTACAGTCCTTTCATTTCATAAATAGGTGCTGCAACCCCTGAGCCTGCCATAAACACATAAGTGTCCTGACCATCCCCCTCAGTGTAAACATTGATTTTTTGATGATCGACCTCAACAAGTGTTCCTTTAATATCTAAAAGTTTGGATTCCTTACTTAGCTGATATCGATGATAGCTGAATATCGCCACTAGTCCAATAAGCATGAACGCGATAAAGTAGATGACTATTTTCTTAAACATTTTTTTCATAAATTTCCCCTCTCAGTTGATAATGAAAAGGATAAACAATAAAAATAAATTTCCCATAAATTTTTTGCAGAAAATAAAAAGCTGTCTATTAAGCTTACTTAATAGACAGCCTTCTATATTATTATTCCACTTGCTCCAGCAAAAGTTTTTGTTGGAGATTACTATAAATGCCTTGTTTTTTCATGAGCTGCTCGTGATTGCCCTGCTCAACAATTTCACCTTGTTGAATAACAAGAATTTGGTCAGCATTTTCGATTGTTTTTAGACGGTGCGCAATAACAAAGCTTGTGCGCCCCTGCATTAAATGCTGGAGACCTTTTTGAATATCGACCTCTGTTTGCGTATCCACACTGGATGTAGCTTCATCTAAAATCAAAATATCCGAATTTTCTAAAATTTCCCGGGCAATAGCCAATAATTGTCGTTGACCTTGACTTAAGTTCGCCCCACCTGCCTGTACAGGTGTATCGTATTGAGCTGGTAAATATTTAATGAAGTTATGGGCATTCGCGATTTTCGCCGCTTCTTCCACCTCTTCATCTGTAGCATCTAGTTTACCGAAACGAATATTTTCACGAATCGTTCCGGAAAATAAATACGTATCCTGCAATACAACACCCACTCGTTGACGGATCGTTGCCATTTTAAAATCCTCAATGTTATGACCATCAATCAAAATTTCACCTGCATCGACATCATAAAAACGAGTTAACAAATTGATTATCGTTGTTTTCCCTGATCCGGTTGGGCCAACAAGTGCAATAGTTTCACCAGCCTTGGCATGGAAGCTAATATTTTTCAGTACTGGCTTCTCTGGTACATAGCTGAAGGATACATGTTGAAATGACACGTCCCCTTTTAAACTTTGACAATCAATGGCATGCTTTTTATCAGCTACTTCCGAAGGTTCATCTAAAATTTCGAAGACTCGTTCGGCCCCAGCAATCGCTGACTGGAATGTATTCAAAAGGTTAGATAGCTGATTCAGCGGACGGAAAAATTGACGTGTATACGTGACAAATGCGGCGATAACCCCAATTGAAACGATTCCTTTTACCGATAAAAATGCTCCTGTACCAATAACAACAGCTAAACCTAAGTTATTCATAAAGTTATTAATAGGCCCGAGTAGACCAGAAGTAATTTCTGCTCGCTGTGCCGAGTTACGGAGATTTTCATTCTGTTTATGGAACGTCTCAATCGTTTGTTGTTCTGTTCCAAAAAGTGTCACAACCTCCGCCCCCGTAATCATCTCCTCAATAGTACCGTTCAGCTTCCCTAAATCACGTTGACGTGCCGCATAGTTTTTACTACTACGTTTGACAATTTGCTTCGTCGTAAAAACTATGAGTGGAATAATGATCAGCGTCACGATTGCTAGCTGCCAGCTAAGCGAGAACATAGCAATACTAACACCGATTACCGTTAGGACCGACGATACGATTTGTGTCACACTTTGTGCAAGTGCCGTATTTAAATTATCAATATCATTCGTTACACGGCTCATTAAATCACCGAGCGCTCGCTGATCGAAAAATCTCAGTGTTAATGTTTGTAGCTTTTTAAATAGTTCCAGTCGCAATGTTCGAATAGTTTTCATCGCCACATGAATCATGACATATGTTTGTAGCCAAGTAAAAATAGACGCTGCAGTATAGATAACTGCTAGCACAACACCTAGACGAATCGTACCAGCAATGTCCTTTTTCATAATATATTCATCAACGATATGTCCAATTAAGTACGGCCCTGCTAAGCTTAAAAATGTAGAAGCTACTACAAAAAAGATAGAAAAATAAAGGCCTATTTTTTGTTGCTTCACATATTGCCACACACGATTAATCGTTGCTTTTTGATTTTCAGCCTTCTCAGCTGGCCCAGCCATACGTGGACCACGTCCGAAATTCATTTGCTTTGGTTGACTTTTACTCATTGTTGTACACCAGCCTTTTGCTGTGAAGCGTAAATTGCTTGGTAAGGTTTGTTATTCTGCAATAACTGTTGATGTGTACCTTGACCAACAATTTCGCCGTCCTCTACTACTAGAATCAGGTCCGCCTGTTGAATAGAAGCAATTTTAGACGCTACGATAAACGTCGTTGTGTCTTGATATTCATTGCTTATGGCTTGCTGGACATGTTTTTCAGAGGAGCTATCAAGAGCAGATGTTGTATCATCCAGCACTAAAATGGCAGGTTGTCTGACGAGTGCACGCGTTAACGCCAATCGCTGCTTTTGACCGCCAGAGAGATTGGTTGCCCCCTGTGAAAGTTCATATGCTAAGCCTTTATCCAGCCGGTCCACAAATTCAGTGGCACATGCTGCATCTAGAGCTTGCTGAATTTCCTCTGACGTTGCATCCTCTTTGCCAAGACGGATATTATTGTCAATTGCACCTGAGAACAGTAATGCTTTTTGAGAGGTAAAGCCGATATGTTTGCGTAAAGTGGATAATGCATAATCCTTTAGAGGCTTTCCATCCAAGTGTATTTCTCCACTTGTTGGATCAAATAAACGTGGTAATAACTTCACTAGCGTTGATTTTCCACTACCTGTTTTTCCGATCAGACCCACCGTTTGCCCCGGCTTTACGGAAAATGTAATATTTTTTAGCACATCCTCAGCCGATTCATAATAACGATAGCTCACATTTTGAAAGTCAATCGCCCCTTGAATTGGCGATGTAAGTGGATTTTCCGCTTCCTTAACCGCTACTTCTTTATTTAAGACGTCTACGATACGCTCCCCTGAAGGAATAGCACGTGCAATTTGCATTAGCACCATGCTAGAAGTCATCAAACCATTAAGTATAATCGTTAAATAATTAATAAAAGCTAGAATGACCCCAACTTGTAATGTACCGGCTTCTACTTTAATTGCCCCAAGCCAAAGCGCTGCTACAATTCCTAGATTAACAACGAACATCGTAAACGGCACAAGTACGCCAACAATTTGCTCGGCTGTAATAAAGCGCTTCGTCAGCGTATCATTAAGCTCACTAAATTGTTCAATTTGTTGCGTTTCACGACGGAACGCCTTCACAACACGAAGCCCCGCTAAATTTTCCTGAAGCTTCGTATTAACACCATCAATTGCCTCCTGCACTCTACGGTATAGGACACCTGAGTACTTTGTGAAAAAGTACATCGCAATAATCAATATCGGCACAATAATAAGTAGGATCGAAAATAGCTCACGTGCCGTCACAAAAACAATAATGACCGCTCCAATAAATAATAGAGGACCACGTACAAAAATACGCAATGTCATCATAAACGCACGCTGAACACTTTCCACATCATTCGTTAAAATCGTAATAAGCTTCCCTGTTGTAAAAGCGTCACGTTCCTTTGCCGAATACGTCATCATTTTTTCATACAGTGACTGACGAACATCCGATGCAAAATGGATCGCTGCCTTCGAACTATAATAGGAGCAGCCAATCCCACCAACAAGTCCAAACACTGCACTCATTAGCATCCAGACGAACATTTTTAACACATATGGATTGTCGCCATTAGCAATACCCGTATCAATCATATGCTGCATAATAGTCGGCTGAAGTAAATCCATCGTTACCTCTAGTACCATTAATAATGGCGCAATCAAGGTAAAAAATTTATAGGGCCCTAAAAACCCTCCTAACTGTTTAATTGCCTGCATTCTTTCGTCTCCGTTCTTTTCTTTCACATCCGCTCTTAATTATAACTGAAAATCATTCTCAAATGGTAATTAATTTTTTCGTGTTTCGTAATATTCGGGACACGTTTAATCATGTAAATGAACTTCTAGCTTAAATAAAAGGATGTTTTATCCTATTTTTCCAGTATAATAATTATAGGTAATTAATTGGCTCATCATCATAACTTAAGGCTGAATTCTGTTCCGACTGAGCGCTTTCCTGAGGGCGTCCAGTTTCCCACTGCAATAAATTTTTGGTATGAGCACTTAAATCAAAGCAGAAACGAGGATGAATCATGGAAAACACAATACATAGAGCATTACAACTACGAAGCCAAGGAAAACTACAAGAATCGAAAGAAATGTTTTTGACATTATTATCAAATAATCCTCTCAATCCTTCCCTCCACTTTCAATGTGCACGAAGCTTTGATATTTTAGCTGAAGAAACAAAGGCAATGCCATTTTATGAGAAGGCGATTGAATTAGGCTTAGCAGATGATGAACTAGAGGACGCATTTATCAAATTAGGCTGCATTTATCGAACACACGAACGCTTTGTAGAGGCGAAAAAGCTATACTTAGAAGCGTTGAGTAAATTTCCTAAAAAAGAACAAATGAAAATATTTTACGCGATGTCATTATATAACTTAGGAGAGCATGCTGAAGCAATGGGTTTCTTAATTAGCAACATCGCTTATACGACAACTGATCAAGATATATTAACGTACTATCGAACAATTACTTATTTAGGTCATCGATTAGATTCTAGTAGCGATGAAATTATCACACTTGATAAAAATCAGCAATTACAGCCTTCTACAAAATCTATTGTAGAAAAAGTAACAGAGGGTCTTAAAGGTTTTGGTATTGGAGGTTTTTATACTAGTAGAGGTTTTGAGTATGATGAATATTATCGCTTTTTTAATGATCGAGATTTAGAAACACGGAGATGTGCCCTTACCGCTTTTACAGTAATGCTCGGTGCATGGCATGCTCTCAGTGGTTTTACCTTTATTCCACAGCACGACCGAAAATATTTAGGTGGATATAATCCAAATGAACCGCTTCATGAATTGAATAATTACATTGAAGCCTTCGTTGCTCATCATCAACAAATTAAACAAGATTTCCCTGTGATGTTTAACTATATGATTAGGTTTTTTATTTCTATTGAAGAAGAAAGAAAAGTACCATATGAACAATGGTTTCCAGAATTAGATGCTCATCTCGTCCAACGATTGAGAGATGAAGTATTACTTCCCAATAAATCACTTTTAGACGTCCCTACTGAATACAAATACTTTTTAAAGGAAGCTGGTATTCAACCATTTTTCGAAGACGATTTTTTTGAATAACTAGAGAAAAGCCATGTTAGCATGAATCACGCGAATATGGCTTTTTTCATGTAAGAACGCTGAACTCTCGGATAAAGGTTCTTTAATTATTATCACTATGTTAAAATGAAAATTAGAATGATGTAAATATTACCAATGATGTAAGAGATTCTATTAAAGCATCTAAAGGGGGATGAGAAATAGTGCTTCCAATCTTTTATTCCATTGGTATGCTAATCGTATTACCTGCCAGCTTTATTATTTCGCTATGGAAAGCTGCTTTTAAAAGTAAACTGGAATGGTTGTTGGACTCATTGGTGACGGCAACACTAATCGTTTGGTTATTTCAAGCAGGAAACTGGAGTTGGGTCGGATATTATGTTCGCTTTCTTTGGTTGGCTCTCTTGATTGTCACTTTCATTTTTTCTTGGAAAAGGGTAAGAAATTTACCGTTTACCACAAAATATACGCTATCTCAAAAGTTTTCAATTGGTATTTATATTGTCCTCATTTTGGTTTTTGGTACTTATAATGCTTTGGTCGTGAAAAGCTATACAGTAACCGAAAAAGGAATTGAGTTATCTTTCCCACTTAAGGATGGCACCTATTATGTCGGACAGGGTGGCAATCAGGTGTTAATGAACTATCATCAAGCCTATCCAGGTCAAAAATATGCTTTAGACATTTTAAAATTAAATACGCTCGGAACCCGTGCAAGTGGACTATATCCAGAACAATTAGATAAATATCAAATATTCGCAGATGATTTATATAGTCCTTGTAACGGAAAAGTAGTCAACATACAAAATGATTTACCTGACCTCACTCCTCCGAAATCTAATCCCGAAAATCCTGAGGGGAATCATGTCACTCTTTCATGTGAGAACCATGATGCTACTGTTTTATTAGCTCATATGAAAAAAGGCAGCGTAGTGGTGGCACAAGGCGATAAAGTAACAACGGGCCAAATACTTGGAAAAGTAGGAAACTCGGGTAATACAAGCGAACCACATTTACATATTCACGCCGAAAAGGATGGGAAAGGTGTACCGATAACATTTAATGATCGATTTTTAGTGCGAAATAGTTTAGTACGATCATATTAACGATAAATAAAAAATGCTTAAATTCTTAAAAGAGGGCGGATAGCGAATGTCTGAAAAAAATCAAACAAACAATAATTCTGTAATTTCTTTAACGCTTGGAATTCTATCATTGTTTATACCTTTTATTGGCTTTATCTTAGGCATCATCGGAATAGTTTTTTCAAATAAAGCTGTAAAAGAAATTAATACAACTAATGAAAATGGTAGAGGATTAGCAACTGCAGGTTTAATTTGCAGTATAATAGGGATTATTTTACAAGTCCTTGCGATTTTGGGGTATGTAGCCTTTTTCTCAATGACGGTGGTAAATAATAACGGCTAACATGAGCACATTTCGTGCGATTTCTATTGTTTTTGTCCCCCGAACCCATTTGTTTAACCTGAGCAATTTTTTTCTTTTACTTAAGCGTCCCCCTATTCTCACAAAAAAATCCACCTCCATGTTTTTTCAACATGGAGGTGGACTTGGCATTACAAATCATCAAAGCCGTTATCTTCTACATTAACCTTTACATACTGGCGAGAACGTTGCTCGAAGAAATCTGTCTTCCCTAAATCAACATCCTCATACGCTTTAACCCACTTTAATGGATTTTTGCGATAGCCTTCAAATGGACGCTCTACGCCAAGCTGATTACAGCGTACATTAGCATAGAAATGTACATAATCATGCACATCTTCCACATCGAGGCCAGCAATTTTATCGCCAATCACTTCATTGGCCCAATCGATTTCTAGTTGAACGGCTTCACGGAAGATTTCCTGTACACGAGCTGCTCGTTCAGGTGTATCGTATTCAGGATATTCCTCTAATAGCTCCTGATAAATTTTCACAAATAAATCGACATGTAGCTGTTCATCGCGATTAATATAATTAATCATCGTTGACGAGGCCACCATTTTTTGATTGCGTGCTAAATGATAGAAGAACGCAAAGCCAGAATAGAAGAATAAACCTTCTAAAATCACATCATAAACAATCGCTTCTAGCATATTTTCAACAGATGGCTCCTCGGAAAATGCTTGGTAGCCCTTAATAACGAAATCATTACGTCGCTCTAGCACTGGCTCTGTACGCCAAAAATCAAATGTACGATCCTGCTCGTCTTTGTTGACAATACTTGATAGCACGTAGGAATAAGAGTGATTATGGATTACCTCTTGTTGCGCTAAAATAATCATTAGTGCATTTAAACTTGAATCTGTTAAATAATCCGCTACTTTCCCCGCAAAATCGGTTTGTACACTATCTAATAGTGCTAGCAAGCCAATGATTTTTAAAAAGGATTCCTGTTCATCTGCTGATAGCTGTGGAAACTGTTTGACATCATTGCTCATATTAATTTCAAACGGTGTCCAGAAGTTCCCTAGCATTTTTTTATACTTAGGATATGCCCAGCTAAAACGCACATCATCCCAGTTCAAAATGTTAGAAGAACGTCCGTTGACAATTCCTGTTGAACGGTTCGGTGCATCTTTATCCATAATTTGTCGTTTTGTAATAGTTGTCATTGTTATTTCCTCCTAGCTCGCGCAAGACTCACATTCTAGCAATTCTACAGATGTTGAGCGCACATAATAAGTCGTTTTTACACCGCTCGCCCAAGCATTCATATGCAATGCTAGTAAATCTTTCGCCTTAATCGTATTTTGAACGTATAAATTAAGTGAAATGCCTTGGTCGATATGACGTGCTCGTGCAGCATTTTGCTTGATTGTCCAATTTTGATCGATGAAATAAGCAGATTTATAATACCAAGTTGTCACAGGTGATAGATCAGGTACTGTTACTGGAATTTTGTAATCCTTCTTCTCTTCTGAATAACTCTTTTGGAAGATCGGATCAATCGTAGCCGTACTGCCTGCTAAAATAGATGTTGATGAGTTCGGTGCAACTGCCATTACATAGCCGTTACGCATACCTTTCTCAGCAACCGCGGCGCGTAATGCATTCCATTTATGACTGTCATAGCCACGTTTGTCAAAATACGCACCCGTATGCCAATCTGAGCCTTCAAATAATGGGTAAGCTCCTTTTTCACATGCCAAATCGTTAGAAGCACGAATCGTTAAATATGCAATTTCTTCATATAGCTTGTCCGCAAACTCTACAGCTTCCTCAGACTCCCATTGAATTTCTTTCAAAGCTAATAAATGGTGCCAGCCAAACGTTCCAAGTCCAATACCACGGTAGCGTAGGTTCGTACGTTCTGCTTGTTTTACTGGAATTGTATTTAAAGCAATAACGTTATCTAACATACGTACTTGAACTGGGATTAATCGTTCTAGAACACCAGCCGGTACTGCTCTACCTAAATTGATAGACGATAAGTTACATACAACGAAATCTCCAGGCTTGCGACGTGTTACGATGACATCATCTTCAAGGGTAATAGACTCAAATTCAGTAGCTGACATATTTTGGAATATTTCTGTACACAGGTTCGAGCTGTAAACCATCCCTTCATGCTTATTCGGATTCATGCGATTGACTTCATCTCGATAGAACATAAACGGCACGCCTGTTTCAAGCTGAGAGCGCATAATACGCTTCATAATATCAATGGCTGGTACAACTTCACGACTTAACAATGGATTGGCGATACATTCCTCATATTTAGTACGGAAAGAGCCGTCACCCTTTTTCTCATCATAGAAATCCTCTAGTGAAAAGCCCATAACTTCTCGCACTTCATGTGGGTCAAATAAATGCCATTCCCCGCGCTCTTCTACCGTTTCCATAAATAAATCCGGTAAGCATAGCCCTGTGAAAATATCATGAGCACGCAAACGCTCATCCCCATTGTTTAAGCGTAAATCTAAAAACGTAAAGACGTCTTTATGCCAAACATCTAAATAGACAGCAATAGCGCCTTGTCGTTGACCAAGCTGATCGACTGAAACCGCCGTATTATTAAGTTGTTTAATCCATGGTAAAACACCACTTGATGCACCTTTAAAGCCTTTAATAGATGAGCCTCGGCTACGAATTTTACCCATATAAACACCAATACCACCGCCGTACTTCGATAATGTTGCGACATCTGTATTCGTGTCATAAATGCTTTGTAAACTATCATCTACTGTATCGATAAAGCAACTTGATAGCTGTCCATGTGTTTTACCTGCATTTGATAATGTTGGTGTGGCAACAGTCATATATAAATTACTCATTGCCCAGTAAGATTCACGTACTTTTTCTAAACGATTTTCTGTTTCATCCTGCATCAGAGTCATCGCAATGACCATCCATCGTTCCTGCGGTAATTCCACCGGTGTTTTCGTGTAATCACGGACTACATAGCGGTCCATTAATGTTTTTAAACCTATATACGTAAACAACTCATCTCGACTTGATTCTAAATAAGAAGCGAGTTCCTGAAGCTCCTGCTCACTATACTTTGTTGTTAAACTTTCATGATACAAACCAACTTCTGTATAGTGTGCTAAATGTTCTGGGAAAACCTTATAAACATCTTTCACTGAGACACCACGACGCATCGCAAATTGGTCATATAATTTTTCTAAATAAATTTGAGCTGCGACAAATGTCCAGTATGGCTCCTCTTCATCAATGAGGCTAAGCGTTTGTAAAATCATCGCATCTGCCCATGCTTCAAATGTGGCATTGTCGTTTTTTCGTAGCCATCGATCCGATAACCTCACAAAACTTTCGAGTTCATCCTCCGTGTAACTTTTCTTGAGCTTAGTCATTTGCTGTTCGATTTGAATTGTCATGTACACATTCTCTCCCTTTCCTTCTCCAGCAACACAAAAAGCGATCACGCAACATCTATCGGTTACGTGATCGCAGTAAAATCGGAAATGGAAATGAAGGATAAGCGCACAAAGAAGTGAACAAATCTCTCGCCTCCACTTCTCAATCCCCGAAGAATGTGTTGCTGTCTTGAACATATCGGCAGGTCTCCTGGCTCATGCTTCCTCCAAATGATCACCTTCCCGTTCTTCACAGTGGCCTACTCATCATTTGTCAGCACTTACAGTTGCGGGGACAGCTTCGGCCTAAGATGACTCTTTTTCCGAATTCCCTTTTAAACCATATTGGTACCGTTCGTCCAAAATACTATATATTGTGTTTTAACTCCTAAACAAATCTAACATATTGTGTTTATTGTTGCAATAGGCGATTTGCCCCTTGCAAGTTATAAAGTGCTACATTTTCTCGAAGCAAGCCCAATTACAATGCAGTTTTACGTAGTTTTTCAAAATTTCTAGGAAATTTTTTTTGTGCTAGCTGCTCTTTTTCAGGCTGTATTCCTAGCAAAACTACTGCACATGGACCAGCCGATTTCTCAACATCTAACGAACTTTTGACCTGTTGCTCGCTAAAAAGGCGGGTAAATTCTGCTTGTAGACCTTTTGATCCAACTGGCCATACTTGCTGCACAATCCCCTCTTTCCACGCCTGAAAAATAGGTTGGAGCTGTGCGACATCTTCAGGCTGAGCAAGGATTTCATTGCCTACAAGCGGTAATCCATAGGTGTACCAACTAAGCTGTTCATACTTAGTTGCTGTGTGTTTTTGCTGTTCACCTAGCATCGTTATAGATAATCCTGATTGTAGAGTCGGCATATTGGACTCTGTACTACCGTCTATCGGTGGACAATTAAGCCCCGCCTCATCAAAAACCTGCTGAATGCCTGCAACATAACGAGACCATGCAGCATCTCCTGAAAAATTAGCGAGTAAAATATGGTTTGGTAAAGCATTTGCAGCAAGCTGCTCTAAAAAAGTAACACGCGCCGTGAAGTATGCCGTTAGTTTGTCTGGAGCAGACACAACATCTTGTGGTTTTTCGCCAATGGCTGCGGCATTATCTGTTGTAGCAAACAGCTCACCTATTTTTATTGCATTTCTCAATGTACTCGACCTTCCTTACGCACAAACACCTTTGACAGAATTGGCATCACAATTGCAACGATCACCAGATTTACGAGTGTTGCCAATGGAAGACTAGTCAGTGACGCCCAGTAAAATGCCGGACTAATGATAAAGTAAAATGGTAAAGGTGCCACAACACCATTTAAAATAAGTGCCACGGGCCATTTCCAGAAATGCATTCCTTTTTTATGCATGACCCCAAAGACCCATACAACAATAAACATTTCTACTGCGATAATAATATGTAGTGGCCCTAGAGGGAAGCCAGTAGTTAAGGCTGAGATAAAATGCCCAATGACTCCCGAAACCCCAGCTAATACTGGAGATAAAAAGACAACGCTCAACAATGCAGGTGCAGAGTCAAGCGCTGCAGTTGAAATAAATGTTGGAATTTTAATGACTGCACCCACTGCACAAATTGCCGCAACCATGGCAGTGAGCGTCAATTTCATCAATCTTTGTCGATCCATCCCATTTCCTCTTTTCTTTAAATTTTTTATAATAGCGTGGGGTTGATTTCCGTTCCGGTTGGGCGCTTTCCTGGGGGCGTCCGATGAGCCGCTTCGCTGCGCTGCAGGGTCTCATCTGTGACGCTAATCCCCAAGGAGTCGCCCAACCTCCACTCCAATCAACTTATTTACAAAGCATACGTCCTTGGAAATCTTATCCCCAAAATGAAAAGCCTAATAAAATTTTTTTAAAACTATATCATTTGATTTGTTCGCCTATACCGTACCAAATGCGTACGACTTGTTCAGCTTCAGCGAATAATGCCTGGTACAAACGCCCACATGTATCACGCAACAATCGTGCCTGTTTTTCCATTGGCACAACCCCACGACCCATATCGGTCACTATTATATAGACCGCACAATTTTCTTCAAGAGTCTTTAGTCTTGTCAAAATGGTTTTGACAAGGGGTTCATCCTCCTCAAGATCTTGTGTCACGAGCCATTTCTCTATGTTTTTAATAACTAGTACATCACAGGCTGGGCTGTCATTAGGTAGATTGCCATCTACTAGCTCCACTTTTTGACCTTCGAACAAGTTCATGACATAGTCGGTTTTTCCACTATGGGCGCCTCCGATAAAGACATGCATCGCGCTCCCTCCTCCCAAGCCTTTCTTGTAAACGTTAAAGAAAATATTTTATCATGCGGTGATTGATACGACCAAAAAGTTTGCTCAGTCGGTGCAAATTCTACAAGAAGCGCTCGAATAACTCCACCATGGACAACGAGATGATAAACATCTTCGTCTTTTGGTAATGCCGTGAACCCTTCAATGACACGCGCACAAAAGGCATCAAAGCCTTCCCCCTTTGGAGGTGGTGACTGTACGGGATCATCTAACCATGCACAATAACGACTATCTGATTTTAAGTCATCATATGTGAGCCCTTCAAATTCACCGAAGTTCGACTCTCGAAATCTCCTATCAGACACATATGTTGCATTCGGAAAATAATGGGCTGCTGTTTCCCTACAGCGCAGCAAGTCACTACCATACACCTTAGTGGCATCTGAATCTACTATAGTCAGCAAAGATGCATCGGCTAATGAAGAATCTGTCCAACCGATATAACGCTTCTCCAAATTTTCCTTTGTTGGAGCATGTCTCATTAAGTGCACAATAACAACGTCACCCATAATACAACCTCCATTCCTTCAATTGATGCACCGAGTAAATCTCCAGAAACGCCACCAAAGTTGCGCACTGTAAATTGACGAAAGACTAAAAAGGCAATCGCTAATACAGCCATCAACACTAATGGAACAATGGAGAAACCTATGACAAACAACAAGCTACTATACGCCACAACTAATGTGATAAGCATAAAGCAGATAAGTGATCTCGGCTTAATATGTGTTTTAAAAAAGTAGGCAAGCCCCTTTTCCTTTGAGCATTTGAGCGACATAAAATAAAAGCTCATGCCTACTCGTGTTAATAACGGAATAAACACAGGCATCCATAGTGCAAACTTATGCTGCACGAATAACTCATGCAGTATCACAAATTTGCCAAGCACTAGAAATAACACGGACAGCACTCCAAATGCGCCAACACGTGGATCATCTAAAATTTCAAGCCGCTTCTCACGATCTCGATACGAAAAATAAGCATCTCCCATATCAATAAAACCATCTAAATGTAAACCACCTGTAAATAAGGCAAATAATCCGACAATCACAAAAGTAAGCAAAACCTCACTGCTTGCCGTCCATTCTGTTAAACTATAGATCACCGCCGCCACTGCGGTGCCCATAAGAGCCCCTATCCATGGTAAAAAGGCGAACATCCCGGTAATCGTTGCCTTCGTTAAAGGAATTTCTTTATGTACTGGCAAAACTGTAAAAAATTGAAACGCAAGTTGTATGCTATGCCAGAAATTTTTCATCGTCTTGCCACCTTCTTCATTTATTATTTCCACTTCTTTACGACACCATAATTTATTTCATATGCCTCATCCGCAATAGAAACGAACCATTGATGTAATTTTCCAAGCATTTGTCGATATAATTCTACTTCCTCGCTAGAATAAGGTGGCTCATCAAATAATTCGTTTGAGACGATAAAAAACGTCACCCTTTTCTCAAGTAACGTCTTTACCGCCTTTTTTAAAACATCAAGCTTTTGTTCTAAACAGCCAGGTTTTTCCACACAGGGAGTTCCCGTGTCAAAACCCTCGTAAAAAGCATTTGTCAGCCATGTCGTAACACAGTCCCATAACACAACATCTCCATCAGTCAGTTTACGTAATGTATTTGCAATGTCATAAGGTGCTTCTATCGTCAGCCATTCAATATTTTGTGCTCGTCTATCTGCCTGATGACGCACTATTCGCTTCTCCATCTCATGGTCCAACGCTACTCCAGAAGCAATATAAATAAGTCGTCGCGCTTGGTTAAACGCTGTTTGATAGTGAGAAACAGCCGCTTTTTCAGCAAAGTGGGATTTACCACTGCGTACTCCCCCTGTAATGAAAATCAGTGGCATAGTTACGCCTCCTATTGTAAATGTTGAATGTTCCCGATATCTTTCACGAGCCATTGTTGCTCGACTTTCTCAATAATCGTGATACTTGTACCATGAATAAATGGTTCTGCCCACAGCTGATTGATGCTTCGCCCTAAAATGGCATTAATGATACATTTAATCGTTACAGCATGGGACACAATTAAAACATTATTCTCGGGATATTTTTCTGCAATTTTCTTTAACGTAAACATCGCTCGCTCTGTTACCGTACCAAAGCTTTCCGTATGGGTTGCGACGAATTGTCCAGGATAATCGGTATATAATTCATAATCAAGGCAGTGCGTAGTCATAATGTCCTCGATTGTTTTTCCTTGCCAATCTCCTAAAAAAATCTCCCGTAAATTATCCTCATAATAGATTGGAAGCTGCCGATTACCTAGAAGAATATGCATCGTTTCCTTAGCACGGCCACTTGAACTGCTATATGCCGCTGTAAAGGAGATATTTTTCAAATGATCTCGAAGTTTTTCTGCATGTAAAATGCCCTTTTCCGATAACGGCGAATCTAACCATCCCTGGAGCCGCTGCTCTTTATTCCACATCGTTTCACCATGTCTTATTAAATAAAAAGTCGTCACCTTTGTCACCCCTAATTTGCGTTAAACCAAGCTTGCAAACAATTCTGTAAATACGTCATAGCCACAATATCTTTAATTCCTATACGGAACCATTCACCATTTAAGCCCATAAAGTTTTTTGTATGGCGTAGCACGACGCCCTTTGATAAACAGTATGTAAAAAATGTATCTGGTTGCTGATTTTTCGGTAATGCAAAACATACATAATTCGTTACACTATTCGTCACCTGACAACCATTTTCTTGTAAATAGCTCTGCAGCGCTTCCCGTTGATTTTTAGCATAGGCAATAGCTTGCTCACAATATACATGTTCATCTAAACAGCCTGTACCTATAACAAGGGCAAAGGCATTCAAGTTCCAATGCGGTAGGATATTCTTTAGCTCAGTAACAACTACCGGACTTGCTACTAAATAGCCTAGGCGTAATCCTGGGATCGCATACATTTTTGTCATCGAACGAACAACGATCAAATGAGGATTTTCTGCCACATATTGGATCAAAGAACAGGCTTCATCTACCCAGTCAATAAATGCCTCATCAATGACAAGCTCACAATTGACCTTTGCACCGTGGGAGATTAATTCGAGAAGCTCTTCTTTCTTTGGAAGCACCCCCGTCGGATTGTTCGGTGTACAAATATATAATGCATCTGCGTTCGCCATTTCGCTCTTCAGATGCTCCATCGTCAATGTGTAGTGGACAAAATCCTCGACAATTATCGGCACAATTTCAGCGCCTGCCGCTGTTAATGTTCGTTCATATTCTGAAAAAGTTGGATGTACGATAATAACACGCTTATTGGCGTAGCGTCTCACTAGAACACTAAAAAGCTCGGATGCACCATTGCCTAATAATATAGAATCTTTCTGAACTTCATGAAAAGCTGCCACCTTTGATAAAAACGGCTCACCGTCCGGATCTGGATAACGTTGAATAAGCGGATAAAATGTCCGCCAACGCGCTTCAACAAACGGGGGTGGCCCTGCCGAATTAACATTTTCACTAAAATCATACACCTTTTCGGGCATATTAAGTCCTAGCTGATGATAAACATTTTGCGGATTTGCTCCGTGATTAGGTAATTGCAAAAATTAACACCTCCACTGCTAACATAACAAGCGTAAAGAGCAAAGTCGCAATGCGCATATGAATTACAGACGTTGCAATATGCTCTTTTGTTAATGGAACTAATTTCTCGCCCATTATTGCTCGATAAGAAACGACACCCTGATATGTATTTTTTCCACCAAGCTGTACTCCTAATTGAACAGCTGTTGCTGCTTCTAAATAACCACTATTTGGACTTGGATGCTTTTTCGCATCCTGTGCCCAACGTTTTAAGCGGTTACCTAGAGATACGTTTGTTTCATTTTTCGTCCCAAGCACCATCAGTAGACCTGTTAATCGACTTGGAATAAAATTCAGTACATCATCTAGCTTTGCAGCAAACATACCAAAATCTTTATATTTTTCGTTTTTATAGCCAATCATAGAGTCTAACGTATTGACGGCCTTATAGCCCCACAACCCTATTGCGCCAAATAAAAAGGCATAAAATAATGGAGCGGTTACCCCATCACTCGTATTTTCAGAGACTGTTTCCACAACACCACGAACAATCTCATCCTCGTCAAGTTTCTCCGTATCACGGCCGACAATCCAAGAAAGCTTCACACGAGCTTCAGCAAAATCACCTTTAACAAGCGGTTCATAGACAGCCATCGCCGCTTCCTTCAAGCTACGTTGTGCTAGTCCAATCCCAATTAATAAGCCCTCAACCAAGATGCCAAATAGTGGGCTAACTTGATAGCTTAGTAGCATAATGGCTGTCACAACAAACATTGTTGTTCCTACTACAGCTAGTGCCATCACCATGCCACGGAATTTTCTCATTCTTCCTTTATTCCATAATTCAGTTTGAGATTGAATGAGCTTCCCAATCCAGCGTACTGGATGAGGCATTTTAGGAGGATCACCCACGATTAAATCAAAAACAAGCCCAATGATACAGGCAATTACCAGTGCCATCATAAAGGATTCTCCTCTTTGTCTTTTTTATATTTTTGAATGGCCTCACGCATCGTTTCATAAACTCCATGGCCAATGACTTTTCCTAGCATCGTAATCGGTCCAGCATATTGATGGTAGTCGCCTTCCTCTGTTGAAGCAATTAACAAACTATCCGTTGAAGTACCTGTAGCTAGTGTACCCGTTGTAGGATCTGTAATCCCCTCATCAATAAGTGCTTTGACCTTAGCCTCTGTCGTAGAAATCATTGCTTGAAATAAAGCTTCATCCGACAATCTTCCATTGATCAGTACCCACGTATTAATAGTCCCCGCATGATACTGCTCCTGACGATGAAAGGCACGCGTAATATCGACGGCATTACCAAGACCTGCCGTAATCATTATGACAAGATGAATTCCTTCATATGTAAACTCACGAATTGTTGCATATCGGGCATAGACGGCCGTCATCATCGCAACTGTATTGTCAATCGGAAAACCCTCAGACTGTAAAAACCGTTGTAATTCTAACTGTGGTTTGCGTTCATCATACGTATAAGGCACTGAACGATTCATCAAATGTGTATAAAAGCCAAAGCCTGGATTATGTACTGCCGACGATACGACCTTCATTGGTGAATCTGTTTGTATGGCAACATAATGGTCGGAAATATGAATATCTTCCTTACGTAGTACTGGCATTATCTCGCCTCCTATTCAAAGAAAAAAAAACAAATTCTTACAAAGAAGAATTTGTACTGTTTAGTCTTTAATTAATAACCTATCCCAAATATAAACCTTTTGAATTTGCGTACAGCATCACAACTTCATCATACTCAAATTATTTATTTTTTTGAAATTGTATCACAAATTCACGTTTTATCACAATTCAATTTTGAGACATTCCGTTATTGCCTTTGTTTTAAGGTTTTAAAACGAATAATAGATCCCGCAATGATAAACACCCAGCCAATACCGATATAAACAATTTTCATCGTTTTTGTCGAGGATGGTAAAATATCCATGATCGTTAAACAAACAAATAGTATGCCAATCATTGATAGCAACATACCAATCGATAATTTTTTCAACAGAAATACCTCCAATCAATGTACGCCCTTGATTTTACCGTATTCCCGCCAAAAAGAAAACACCAATCCAGTTTAAGGATTAGCGTTTACACCACATTAACGGGCAGCAATTGATCTGTACCGTAAGTGAAACGTCAGGTACACAAATCTGTACCGTAAGCGTAGCGGCAGGTACAAGACTCCCACCTAAAAATTTAGCGAAAGCAAAAAAGTTAGGGAGAACATTAGCTGCCCTTACAGTGGGGATGAAGACCCCCACTGATTAAGTTACACTTTATTCCTTTATACTCTCACATGTGCAAAAAATTCCCCATATAGTGCTTGTAAAATTTGATTTTCATATTCTTGTAGCACACCGAATACTAGACTAACTTCAGATGAGCCTTGATTAATCATCTCTATATTTGCACCTGTTTTTGAAATCGCAGTTGCAGCACGTGCCGCTAGACCCGTGTTATTACGCATGCCTTCGCCTACTATAACAATCATAGAGAAGCCATGACGCATTTGCACATCATCTGCATTCAACTCATTTTTCACACGAGCTAGAATTCTCTCTTCATTATCAAGTGTTATTTGATTTGAACGCATAATGACAGAAATATCGTCTAAACCAGAGGGTGTGTGTTCATATGAAATATTTTCATCTTCTAAAATTTGTAGAAGCTTACGGCCAAAGCCTACTTCCCTATTCATCAAATATTTTGACACATATAAAGTTGAAAAGCCACTATCTGCCGAGATACCTGTAACCGGACGTCCTGTTACAGAGCGTCTTGGTACAATACGAGTACCCGGGGCTGATGGATTATTTGTATTTTTTATGTTAACTGGCACCCCAATCTTGTAAACAGGCATTAACGCTTCATCATGGAAAACTGAAAAGCCTGCATAGGATAATTCGCGCATTTCGCGATACGTAATTTCTTTAATTTCTACTGGATCATTCACGACTTTCGGATTCGCGGAGAACACACAGTCCACATCCGTAAAGTTTTCATAAAGCTCTGCTTCAACAGCAGCTGCTAAAATCGAGCCTGTAATATCAGAGCCACCGCGGTCAAATGTACGCAGTATGCCCGCTTTAGTGTAACCGAAGAAACCCGGGAATACAATAATTTCCTTGGTATATTTTAGGGAGGCTAAATTTGCATAAGCCTCTGGTAAAGCATACGTGCGTTCAGGTAAATCATTGACGACCAAACCATCTTTAGGACTTACGTAACGTGCCGGCATACCGATTGAATTAAAATAAGCAGCGATTAGCTTCGCGTTATTGTCTTCCCCTGCCGCTTTGATGCTATCGATAAATAATTCCTCATTGGATTTATCACCTTGTACGCGTTCACGTAAATCTTCAGCGATCACGTCACAAATTGTATGATCTAATTCCAAACCATCCGCAATCGCCATAAAGCGATTGACAACGATTTGCAGTTCATCTTCAATCTCTTCATTTTTTAATGCTGCCATTGCTAAGTTAATTAATAAATCAGTTACCTTTATATCGTCACCAGAACGCTTCCCAGGTGCAGAAACGGCTACGATTTTACGTGCCGGATTAGATTTTACAATGTTTGCTACTTTTTGAATTTGCTCTGCGCTTGCTACAGATGTTCCACCAAATTTACATACGATCATAACCATCAAATCCTAACTTTTTAAATTAAATGTATTCCTCCAAAAAACAATTGAATGTACACAGTGTACAAATTATCGTTCCTCACGTCAATACAATTTAAAAAATTCACGCAATTAATCGATAGAAAATGGACAATTTTCACACTGTTTGATTTATTATACGGATTTCGTAGGAAATAGTTAAGGTTTTTGCAAATTTTTTTCGTAAAATTCCTATAATCGTACAAATATTCGTCTGAACTAGCTGAAATCATCAAATTTACAGAATTTTTCGATGCTCGATCTGACATGACAAGCCAAATCGTCTTTTCGAAAATAAATATGGATGTCAATATAAACAATTTTGCTTGTATAAAGATAAGATGTATCAATTCAACAGCAAAATGTGGGTCATTATTACAACATCTACAGCCGAAGCTCTTCGGACATGACTATCACAAGATAATTAGCCAACCAAAGTTTCATGCCCTTCTCACTTAGTGTCGTAATAAACCAAGTTACGAAATGTGCCTCATGTAAGTGTTTTTCAGCAAACTTGATTAAGTTGTAGTGCCTTTCTTCTATATTAATTGAAGAAAACGCTTTCCCCATTATGATATGCAGAAAAACTTGTGATGTTTGTGCTATTTCGAATGATGTCAAGCTATTCTTTTTTTTGATTTTTTATCTGTTTTAGGCGGGTATTGCTTTGATTTGCGTTGGTTTCCGCTTTTATTCTGTGGAGGGCTGAATTCGTAGGGACCTGAGCAGTTCTTTGAGGGACCCGATTACTTTCTTCTTGGACCGGAGCAGTTTTTTGAGGAACCCGATCGCTTTCCTCTTGGACCTGAGCAGTTCTTTGAGGGACCCGATCACTTTCTTCTTGGACCGGAGCAGTTTTTTGAGGAACCCGATCACTTTCCTTTTGAACCAGAGCAGTTTTTGAGGGACCCGATCACTTTCTTCTTGGACCGGAGCAGTTTTTTGAGGAACCCGATCACTTTCCTCTTGGACCTGAGCAGTTTTTTGGGGGACCCGATCACTTTCCTCTTGAACCTGAGCAGTTTTTTGGGGGACCCGATCACTTTCCTCTTGAACCTGAGCAGTTTTTTGGGGGAGAGTGAAGAATACAAAAAAATAACTCCAACATCAACTTTAATTTATATTTTGGAGTTGCTTTCAGATCATTTTATAACAAAAAAGACCTAACATAATGTTATGCTAGGGCCTTTTGCATTGTATTTTAAATCAATCCAATTACATTTAAAAATACGATAATAATTGCAATTGGTGCTATATAGCGAAGTAAGAATAACCATAAAACAAATAATTTATAGCCTTTATTTTTACTTACACCCAGTTCTTGCATTAATACTTCTTTCTTCATTTTAAACGGTACGAAGATCGCAACTAATAATACACCGAGTGGCATAAGAATATTACTTACTGTAAAGTCTGCTAAATCAAAGATTGTTTTTCCAAACAATTGCACATCGCTCAATACGCCATATGATAGCGCCGATGGAATCCCTACAACAAAGATTAGTAATCCGACCATCAATGCCATATTTTCGCGTTTCCCTTTACCTTTTTTCGTTAAAGAGGCCACGCTAATTTCCAACATGGAAATGGCTGATGTTATTGTTGCAAAGAAAAATAGTAACAAGAAAATAATGAAGAACAATTTCCCGAATGCCATTTTACTGAAAATTGCTGGCAAGACAATAAATAATAGACCAGGTCCTTGAGATGGTTCCATTCCAAATGCGAATACTACCGGGAAAATAGCAAGCCCTGCAAGTAATGTAATCACAAGCGTTAAACCGACGATAGAAAATGCGGAACGTGGTAAACTTTCTTCTTTCGGTAAGTATGAGCTATACGTAACCATTACGCCTACACCGACAGATAACGAGAAGAACGACTGCCCCATCGCATATAAAATAATTTCAGATGTAACATTTGAGAAATCAGGTTGCAAGAAGAAGCGAACCCCTTCTCCTGCCCCATCTAATGTAAGAGCACGAATAATTAATACAAAGAATAAAATAAATAATGCTGGCATGAAATACTTATTTACTTTTTCAACACCGTTTTGTACACCTTTACTTACGATAAAAATAGTCATAAGAATAAATAATAGCTGTGATCCAACCGCTAATAATGGATTAGAAATAATTTCACCCAAGGTTGCTTCGTAAGAGCCATTTCCTTCCCACAGTCTACCTGTAATTGCGTTCCATAAATATAATAAAATCCATCCTCCTACAACACTGTAGAATGAAAGCAAGATGAAACATGTGACGATCCCTAATTTACCGACCCACGGCCATAGCGTATTAGGAGCAATATTTCTATAGGCATCAACAGCCTCTTTTTGCGTACTTCTTCCAACTACAAATTCTGCCAATAATAACGGTAAACCAATTAATAAAGTAAAACCGATGAAAATAAGGAAGAACGCACCGCCACCTCCAATACCGGCCATATACGGGAACTTCCAAATCGCGCCAAGACCGATTGCCGAGCCTGCTGCTGCTAAAATGAAACCTAATTTCGATGTCCATTGCTGTGATTCCATCTCTTTATCTCCTCTCTTTTTCTGTTTATTACAATTCGGTCTTTATTCATATTGGTCTATCGTAAGTCCTTTCAAATAAAAATCGCCTCAACGAAACGTAGGGAAAATAAAAATATCACAATAAAAAACGTCCCTACGCAAATACGTAGGGACGATTATATATCGCGGTACCACCCTAGTTATGAAGATACAACAAGCGTAAAACTTTAATAAAAAACGCCCCTACGCAATTACGTAGGGACGATGTAATATCGCGGTACCACCCTAGTTATGAAAACACAACAAGAATAAGACCTAAATAAAAAACGTCCCTACGTAAATACGTAGGGACGATAGATATCGCGGTACCACCCTAGTTGTGAATAAAATTCTTCACCACTTTATTTGATAACGGTATTCACTACCGTCTTCCACTTCCTCACAACGTGTGATTTATGAAAGATGCTCCAGGTCGAAATTCATGATCATCTATATACTGATTCGCACCAACCATCAGCTCTCTGAAATAGGGAGATTTTCACTACTTAATCCTATCATTGCCCAAATATTAATTTTCCGAATTGATACTTTCATTTTTATCACACATTTAATACTAGCGTCAATTAATTTTTTGAATTTTTATGTATTATCCTCTTTTTTTCGCTATAAAAATTCGAAATATGACTTTTGAATGAATAATTTTGCAATACTTATGATTTATACTTTATTAAATACTGCGACAGGTTTATAGTTTTTTAGTTCAACTTTTCGATCATTAATCCTTTAAACCAATAAAGGTATTTTTACTATCTTTATTAGGAAAATCACTTGGGAATATAGGGCAAATAATACTACCACTTAATACATCATGGAGAAAACCAGTCATAGAGCCCTTATATTCAAAGTAATCACCTGATCCATCATCTACTAAAATAGCCCAATCACCTTGAGTATTCACAATCCAATTTAATGTATCCCCATTTTCAGTTCGTCCCCAGGTCAAGATTCCTCCATTTGTTGGGTATATCTCATATGGAAAGTTCTCAGGGAAACTCTCCTTTAAAGTTAAATATGCACCTTTATTCAAATTTTGTTGAATAAAGAAATTCATATTATCATTTTTTGCAAAAGGAGAATATATCATTATAAAGTTACCAATATTACCTGAACCATATAAAGCGATAAACTCTTTATAGTCTGAAGGTAATACTATACCTAATTTATTTTCAACTTCGCTCCATTTCGAAGAGTCATCTAAAGAAATTGCAAAATTGAGTGGTGAAAGAATGGATTTTAATTTTTCAAAAGACATTGTTGCCTCCTAATACTTCCTGTTTATATTAGATTATGTGCTGACTTCTAACGAGAATGAGGATAGCTACTTCAGATAGAATCTTGAATTCTATATCCTACTTCTTGCACCAACTTCTTTATTTCATCAATATCAGATGATGGAACAGTGATTAGAACGTAACAGTCACTATCAATATCCAAATATGCCAACGAAATTCCCTCTTCCTTTAATTTTTCGGAAATTTCATTTAAACATTGGGAGGTTGGTAGCTCATCAAATTCTCCATCTTCAAAATCTCCCCAACTTATGCACGCCATTTTTTTCCTATCTAGTAATTCATCAACAACATCACAAATGTATAACCCTGATTCTTTCCAATCGAGTTCAAATGCCAAATCATGATCGAGAAGTGCATCAACCAAAGAAATCCATGCCAATTGATCAATGGGGCTATCTATTCCTCTTTCATCCAGTCGATCTTGGAACTTCTCGAAATAGGTTTCTGGCTTTTCTATAGCTAATGAAACCTCTGAAAAAATTTGTTCTTCTACATCACACGAAAGCTTTTTCACAAGTAATAACAGTGCATTCATACACTCACTCCTTTTCCATCCAATGCTTTTAGCGTATAAGGCGTTGTAAATCAGGTACTTTTTCATTTTGTATTACGAATTGCAAAATCTCATCCTCATCAATTTTATATCCAGGCTTATCCTTAGGAATATCGGCAAGGGGTGTTTGAAGCAACGGATGCTCTATATTAGGTGTAGCTAATCCCTCTTTCTCTCTTATTAATTGAATACAATAATAATCGTAAGGAATACAATCAAACGATAAAATTTCACTTGATTTATGAGGTGTGTCGCTTAAACTATAGATGTGAAAATCACATATTTCATAAAGATTTTCTCCAAAATCATTTGTATCGTTCCAACTGCACATTAATCTTTGGTAGACATGATTTTCTGGTAAAATATTAAACAATTCAGGCATTTCCCCAGTTTTCCAATAATGATATAGGCATATCATAAAAACATGATGAGTCTTATTCTCAGAATAAAAATCTCGATCTTTTGTGAACATATTAGTTGCATATTTGTATGTTAGCTCTGCAATATCTTCATAACCCCACAATAAGGAAATTCCGATAAGCCCCCCTATTTGACTGTCTGATACACTTCCTCTATTAGGATTGCTTTTAATCATCTGAATCAACCAAAATAGTTGCTGCTCTAATAAAATCCATGCTGATGGTTCTCCATTTAGTATTCTATTTTTTGCATTCATTTCAAGGTGAACACCTATTCCCATTTTCAAGCGATCAGCTAAACGATTTCGTTCATTTTTTTGAATTAAGTCTTTCATTTCATTTAGCCGATTATCTAGTATTTCTTTTACTTCCTCATCTGAAATTACTCTTTTTTTATACTCTTTCATCGCTCGATCAAAATACTTCCAATATTTATTAGTACGCATCCTTCCGCTCCTTTTTGATTTTTACACTTACAGTCGATTTTCCCAATGCAAATGTTCACCAATCATTATTTTTGATAAAACGGAACTATTATCATAGTAAATACTGTAATCCATTTGTTTATACCAACTTGTAGCAAACATTGATATTTTTTTAATTCTATTATCTTGCAACTCATCAACTCTAACATACCAATTATTAGGTGGTGTAATTGAAACATAGTACACTAAACCATTTTCCTCATAAACATGGCAAAGAGAAGATAATCTAGAACTAGCAGGATTGGACTCATAAATATGCGCATTAACAATTACTTTTTCCTCATTTATATAATCTACATATCTTATGTTTTCTCCATATTTCGTAACATCTTTATCATATTTTCTAATCACCAAAAGAATATTTTCATTATTATCGATACCATAGGTAACTAAATTTTCCGACTCAAAGTTGGACTTACTGGGTTTAGCAAGAGGCTTCCCTTTCTTGATTGATATGACGGAAGGGATTAAATTCTCAAATGGAATTAACTCTTCAGTGACTCCTAAAGAATACGACCATTTAGTAACCTTGCTCTTCATATTAAAATAATGCTGATGAATGTCCTTTGAATAACTATTAAAGTAATTCGATAGCTCTTTTCTTTTCAATTCTATTTTTTCATCATTACATATTTCCATTATTCCCCTCCTGAACTTGTGTAATTATTTTTTCCTGTTCCGGATAAACATGTACCGATCAAGTAATCTTCTAGTTATAAACTTTGTCGAATACCATAATATCCTCTTCGAACTCCTATTTTGAACAGCAGAATTATTAAAGCTTTTTCATCACTCCCTTTGCTTAGAAAAATCTGCTTCTTTACCACGGGGAATCACACACCATATGGACATACCATGTTTACTAATAAATCTACAATAGCATATTTCAATCCATTTTTTGCCTTCTTAAAGTACCTTTATTTTGAATTTCACCCAAGATATTCGTACTATAGTTAGTACTTTTTGCTTTGCTTCAAACACGATTACTTTTTTCATTAAATGAGGGATATCACTCAAAAAATGCAATAATAATGATAAAAAAAAGAGTAGCAATAATCCCAAAGGATATTTATGCTACTCTCGTAAAAGAATTAATCTTATCTTAAGATAAACTACAAATTCTACTACAATTTCAATTTCTCATTGTATTTTAAAATTTTTTTGACTTCCATACACGTAATGCAGCTTTAAATGATAAATCCTTCAATTGGGAAATAATATTAATTGCTTCCTCCCAAGTATACATTTTATAAGAGCTAAACCTTTCAGTATCAGCAGTATTTGAAAGTAGTATTAAATACTTTCCTTTGTATCTGTCACCATTCAAATCATCTTTTTTATCCGACGACTTTGCAGGATAGAGCGAAATAACAGCATTATCTACTGGATAGTATGTATAACCGGTTTGAGCCTCTACTCCCATATCCCAAGGACTAGATGTATCTTTACTAAATTTTCCATCCAATTCATCTTTGATGACGAACCAACTCTTATAAGTAGTACTGTCCTCTGGAACATATTGTACGATTACCTTCAATTCAGTTCCTCCTCCTATAAATGTTGATATATCAACGGTTTAGGCCATTGATAGGGTGTTCAAATAAGCTTATAATTTATGAACCTGTCTAAAAAACACATGCAGTTTTCCGAATATTTATTACACTTTTACGTAAACAAACTTTGTAATTCCTCATATTCACCAAACCAAAATTTTAGTGCATCTTGATTTATCCCGTCTCTCCCCTTCCACCAATCCACGGGATATAACCAATCCGAGCTATGTCTAGATCTTGGAGCTAAACCAAGATTTATGAATTGATGTAAAAAACCTTTATGCTCTTCTGTTTCTAATATACTACAAAAACCAAGCGTCTCTAGTAATGCTTTTCTTTGTTCTTCATTTGATTTAAATCCTTCAATCTTTCTAATCTTATTTTGTACTTTAGATGGTGTAACATTACTTTCTGTATTTCTAACAATCTCAATAACAGATTGAAAAATATCAAAATCTTTTTTTGACGGTTTTATATGCGGAAGCTTATTATGCTGTTGAAGTATAAATGAAAAATCATATATGTTACCTGAAATAACCCCACCATGACCAAAACGAATTTTGTTTATGAATGTTAAATCTACTAAATCTTCGGCATTATTGGCACATATCTCACAAGAGATAAAATCACTTTTAAAATTATGAATAGGAAATTGTCTCATAATCACAAATACTGGTAAACCTGATCTCCAATCTAAACGCTGGGTACTTAAACTGGCCAGAAATAAATCGGCCGCGAAACCTTTACTACATTTCCTCATTTCAAACATTGCATTCTCAATAGCTTCATTATGCGTCTGTAAAATTTTATCAAACGTATAACCTGCTGTCTTAGCATATTGAAAATCTTCCTCTGATGTTTTCTCTGGATTCAACAAGCTATAATTTAATAGAATTTTTAAAGCCTTATCATCATACTTCATTCTTTAGAATGCTCCTCCATTTATTTTTTTAAGTCCTGATTTCTGAGGGTAGACACTAATATACGAAATGAAGCATTTCCATTTCTAATAGAAAAAGAGTGGAAAATATCCTATATTTAGGTTTTCTACTCTTTTATCTTTATTTTTAATTTAACTACTTAAAAAACCAAAAACGCATCATTTTCAAAATAATAAATGAACGCTTGGAGTAACTGATCTAGTGATGGATTTTCTAACTGATCCTTTACATTGTCAATTACATCCTCAATACTTGTACCATCCAATGTTTCTATCCAACCATTTTCTTTCACTTGTTCTGGTAAAAAATCATCTGAATCGGGTGGAAAATCAAAGCTATCTAGCGAAAATATCCCCTTTGTATGTAGATTCCATTCTTTTGAATTTGGAGGAAGATAAAACCAAGTCTCTGGATTTTTCTCTGGATGTGATAACACATCCCTAACACTGATTAAATTCATTTTTTCTTCCGTCATAATTTCACAGCCTTTCCTTAGTTTTTTAAATTCACCCTCTTGGCTTAGATAAAGACTGCTCTACCAATAGATGATCTTCCTCCAACTGTATACCTTCAATGCTATTTTTCACTTTTAACTCCTTCTTTTTCGAATCCTTTTCTAGTATTTATATATCCCATGCAGGCGTTCTTGATTTAGATAAAATCTTCTTGACTTCTATAATTAAGTTCACTAGTTGCTCAATCTTTTCGTCTAGGGAATAGGATTTTCCGTTAAGAAACTATAAATATTCTATTATAGTTGAATGGGTTTATAACTCAAAGCTTTATCAACTACTTCCTCTGGGAGTAAATTATCGTAAAAAATGTAATTAGCAGCTTCTGGATCAATTACGTTATGAAGAAACTCTTCTAATAACTGATCATCCCCCGCTTCTGTTTTTCCTTCAGCATTCATTATCCTAGTTACAAGCAATATAAGCTCGTCTCTTTTAATTTTCTCATAGATATTTTCTCCTCCATTGCCCACCTTCCCATTTTTGAATCAAAATTTTGTAGCTGTAGTGAGGTCTATGGTGACCCCTTCTTTTAAAAAGGGCTTGGACATCCCCTTTACTTTAGATTCTTACTTTCTATCTTTTAGATTTAGTTCATAGTATGGAACTGAATTTCACTCTTATTTATATCAGAATTCATATGAATCATCTTCTACTTCGTCATCCAAGCATTCTTCGAGATTATTAATAAATTCCATAAAACTACTTGCTAAAAAATAAATACATCTGTCTGTTACTTCTCCTAAATCTAAATAAATCAGAACCACTTGTTTTGAATCAAGGTCTATACAAAAGATATTCCCACCCGCGTCATTTGCAAAAGGTAGATACTTTTGAGGAATAATATTTCGGTTTTTAAAATCTAAATATCCTTCTTCCAATGTGTACCCGATATTGTTACGATATTTCATTGGAAGGAAAACATGTACCCGAGTTTCCAAATCTGACTGTTCTTCAAAAAAGCAAGGGTCTTTAGGTAAACCACCATTATATTGAAGGTAATGATTCTTCAATTCTTGAGGTAGTTGAAAACTTAATAACATTTCAACTTCTTCGATATCTTCTCGTGTTAGCTGAAATGAGCACTTATAAAACATTTATTCAACCTCCATGTAATATTTGTGTTTGTAATAACCCAAATATAAAACGAACTCTACTACCATTCATTGTCCCGAGTGTTTAACATCTCTTATTTAAATCTATCCAAATAATTCTTCTGCTAAATATGCTATTTCGTGAATTGCATCTTCAAATTTTTCTTCCTCTTCTGTAGAATACTTGCCGTCATGAAAATAAAAGTATTTGCTGATATCTACAAAACATAAAGCTAATTTTTTAGGAACTTCTGGTTTATTCGAATACTCCGTAATTAGTACCTTCATTGCTTCAATTAATGAATGATAGTTTTTTTCATTTAATCCCAATCCCACTCTTATAGAATGTAGAACAGAGTTATCACCAATGGTATATTCATAAACTATTTCTAAAGCCTCTTCTACTTTCATAAACCTCTCTCCAATCTTGGACATTTTCATTGCCAAAGCAGGCTCATCATAATAAAAAATTGAAAATCAAATTTTTTTCAATTGCATATACTGCACGTTATTAGTATTTTCGTAATCTATTCGCCCTAATCCTCCTCTCATCCCTATAATAAAATCCCCTTTATAGACAATAAGTGAGTTCGGTACAAAAGCACTGAATGGGAAATTATTGAATATAATATTCTTTTTAAATGTTCCATCTTCACTAGATAAACTAAATAAATTTTCGCTAGATAGTATATACAAGTGACTATTGAATATATAAAAAGCAATTGGACATTCATTTAAATCAAGACACTCTCTAATAGAAAAGTTTGTACCATCGTAAACTAGCTGATATAAACTTCCTGTATTTAAATACAGATGTTCTAAGCCTTCTAAAAAATATAGATCTCCTTTATATTCAAATATTGATTTGACATTACATTTTTTTAATAATATTTCTGATGAATCCGGATAAACAACCTTTAACTCTCCTCCCCATTCTCCATAATCTGTGCCAATTATTTTTAAATCTAAATAGTCATATTGTATACTGTGCTTTTCACGATACCTAGAAATCACGAGTTCATCGTTTTTTATTGCAACACAATACTGCTTTGAATTATTTATGATTTGAAACCATTTACCGCTTCCCGGACTGGGAATTTCAGCATTTATAAAGTCATTCCATAATGGCATAATGTTTTAATACCTCCAATCATACACAGGCGCTGTAAGCTCGTCTTCTATCAAATAACCCATACGGATTACAAACGTATCTATATAACTCAGGATATCCGCCAGCAGGATCAAACCCCAAGTACGTTCCATCATATGAATAATAGTATTTAAAACGATATTAATTCAATCCAGGCATCGTTTTCTGCGCCTGTAAATAATATGGAATAAAACCCCTTTTCGTCTTCATCTTACCATAAACATTATACTTCGCTACCCTAACTATAGTTCTATCCAAAAAGTTCTTTTGCTGAACTGAGCATTTCTATTGCTTACCTATTTCCCTGTTTCACACAGGTATTCATTCCCCTTTTTGTGGAGATTCTCTTCTTTTGCATCCATTCTTATACATAACAAAAAACTAGGCTCACATTCTGTATGAAGCCTAGCTTTTTCTCTTTTTATTAAATAGCTGTCCAACCGCCATCAATGACTAATTCTGCACCTGTCATAAAGCGTGATTCGTCTGATGCTAAAAATCACAACGCCATAGGCTACATCCTCTGGTTCACCAAAGTATGGAAGCTGCGTATACGTTTTATAGAAAGGAAGAGCTCCTCCTTCTTCCATCGTTGTTGCTGTCATTGGTGTTACGATGATACCTGGATGTACGGATTTACACGGATTTTATCTTTTCCGTATTCAATTGCGAATACATTTTTCAATAGCCAATTAACTTTTTACTATTGTTCTTTGAGCCTTTTTAATGATTCTTTCAGTTGCCTTAGTTGGAGATTCTTTTTGCCATTCATCACATAGGTTTATTACCCACTCTGATTGAGTTTTGCTAGCATCATTTAACCAGTTGCCGACAGAATCTTGAACGTACTTAGCCGGATCAGATTTAAGCAAATTTAGAATAGGAAGTGCCATTTGCGGTTCTTCCTTTAATATTTCTATATGCTTTGTCCATACTCCGCGAGGACGGATTGATTCTAAACTGAACCTACGAATGTTTTCATCTTCACTTTTCGCCCACTCCGTTAACAAATCTACACTATTCTTAATATTTGCCGAAAGGTCCTCCCTAATTGACATCCATGCAATTTCCCGAACACCAAAATGATGATCTGCTGCGAAAGGTTGAATATACAAAAGCTTTTCCTCTAAAGAATAATCATTGTTTTTATTCATAAATGCCGCCCAACATCGGACACTATCAGATACGTGATGAGCGCATATTGTAATTAGCTCCTCTTTTTTTGTTGCACGCTCATCCATTAAGACTGTATCTAACAAACTTCCAATTAAACGTATGGCCTTCATTCCCGTTTCAACTTTTTGCTTCTCTACCTCAGTCAGTATAAATTCTAACTTTTCTTCTAGCCCAATGGATGGTAGAACATTTTTTAATAAAGTAATATGGTGAACAGCTTGCCACTCCGTTAAATTAACACTCTCTATTTTCCCTTGATTCAACAACGTTAAAACGTCACCAGGGATATCGCTAGCCTTTCTAGCTCCCTTTCTATGTATAATATCTTCTTTTACTACCATTTTAACACCCTCCTATAATTGATCTGACCTGTTGAAATGAATAGATGTTTATTTTTATATTATTTCTTTTCACAGATTATTTCTACTATTCCCTCTAATCGATTGAATCTCGCCATAAATGTGTATCGAGTGGCTTGATAGAGACGCCTATGATACGATTACAAAATAAACAACCTCATTTGTTTTTTATTAACTATAGTGAAATCAAGTGAACAACAATATAAAAGGATGGTAATCAATTGAGCAACGAGCAAAATAATAATAAATTTATATACACATATGTACATCATGTTGACGAATACGATCTATGTAGAATGGAGATGCGTTCATTTTTTAGCCTTGATTCCCAATCAAACTATATCATAAGCAATAATAAAATTGATCCAAGCCGTAGCCCTTTTATACAAGAACGACTTGAAGTGCTATATGAAGATAATAGCGTAGAGAACATCAAGACATTGGTGAAGGGTATAAACATAAATGAAGCAACTTTTAAAGTGGTTTGTTTAAATAGTATGGATATAGGTGAAACGAAGAAAATTCGTCAGTCAGAGCGTCGATTGTTAGAACGTGAGATAGGGTTGTGCATTGAGGGAGAACCAGACCTAACTCATCCCGAAATTGTATTTGGTCTAATTTTAATAGATGGAATATGGTATTTTGGAAAGTATATGAAGAGTGAATCCATTTGGCTTAAACATTTACACAAACCAAACAGTTATTCAACGGCACTTAGTACAAGAGTAGCTCGTGCTGTTGCGAATATCGCAGTTCCCCAGCCTCAAAATATTCGAGCGATTGATCCTTGTTGTGGTATTGGGACAGTCGTTATTGAAGCCCTTTCCATGGGAATTAATATGGAAGGGCGAGATATATATTACAATGTTTGTAAAGGTGCCCGAGAAAACATCGCTTATTTTGGATTAACAGGCAAAATTACAGTAGGTCCAATCTCGGAAGTAACGGAACACTATGATGTCGCCATAATTGATTTACCTTATAACTTATTTACGCATTCATCACCAGAAGATCAATTTGATATTATAAAACACGCTCGCAGGATTGCCGATAAGGTTATTGTCGTTACAATTGAAACAATTGATGACATGATAAAGGATGCAGGTTTTGTGATATCAGATCGATGCGTTGCTAAAAAGCAATCGTTTTTACGTCAAATTCTATTATGTGAATAAAAACACGTATTCTCGAAACTATCATTATGTCCGATAGTTTTAGGAGTACGCAAACAGCGATTAGCTGAATAGCATTTCTAAAAAATTCAGTTACATAAAACAGAGACCTTGATAACTATCTGGGTCTCTTTCTGTTGGTTTGAATTAAAAAAGGTTTGATCATGTTTTACTTATATATTCGAAAATAGCGCCCTTTTGCTGAATAAGTAAAGCGCATTTCTTGTCTACCAATTTTTAGGCAGTGATAATTTCTTTTTCAAAAAGGCTGTATTCGTATAGTTTGTTGCCGTTAATACTTAAAGACCAAGTTGATTCTACACGTTTTGTAGATTAACTTGGTCTTTATGTTTTGATTTTAGTAAATCCTTCTTTAACTAAGCCACTGTTGGTTCAATAAGAAAAGAATTCTATATGAGAGTGTTCATTTTTTAATTCGATACCTGTATTTGTAATAATTATTAATCCTTAAGTTTTTCATACATCTATATTTTTTTATTTAGTAAATCTTTACCCCAAACTTGCATTGCTTCTAATACAGGTATAAACTTTTGCCCCTGCTCTGTTAATGAATATTCTACTTTCGGTGGAACAACTTTATATACTTCTCTGTGTACTAGACCGTCCTCTTCAAGCTCTCTTAATTGTCTAGTTAGAATTCCTTTCGAGATAACAGGTAGCAGCCTCAATAATTCATTAAACCTAATAATTTCATTTTTGCTTAAATGCCACAAAATTACGATTTTCCATCTGCCTGCAATTGCATTTTGAGCAACTGTTAATGGACAAATTTCTTGCAGCGTTTCTTCAGAGACCGTTTCATCTTGATAACTAAAACGTGCCAAAATAAAACCTCCTTTTCTTTAGGTACTATTTTTATGACTATGTTATTAAATTGTGCCTACTTACATAAATCTTTCTTTGGTAATAGTATATGCATTAGGAACAAAAATCAAAAATAACATTGTAGTGGAGGAGATTCTATGAAAGTCTTAATAACTGGTGCAACTGGAAATTTAGGTTATAAAATTGTTGAGTACTTACTTCCCAAAATATCAGTTGAAGAAATAATTGTTGGTGTGCGTGACGACAAGTCTGAAAAAGCCCTTAGCTATAAGGAGCACGGCCTAGAAGTTCGTGTAACAGATTTTGAAAATCCAGAAACATTACTTACAGCATTCAAAGGTGTAGATCGCTTATTCATTATGTCAACATTTGGTGACTTTGAAACAGTTATGCGTCAGCATACAAACGCAGTAGAAGCTGCCAAAGCAGCAGATGTAAAACAAATTATTTATCCAAGTGTTACGAGAGCAGAAGGAAATGACTTCTTCCTTGCTGGTCTTCATAGAGCACGTGAAGTAGCAATTATTGAATCAGGTATTCCGTATGTGATTCTACGTAACAACTGGTATGTAGAAAATGAACTTGGCACAATTCGAGGCTGTATGACTGGTGCCCCTTGGATAACTTCTGCTGGTGAAGGAAAAATCGGTTGGGTATATCGCCCAGATTTAGCTGAGGCAGCAGCGAATGTTTTAGTAGCAGATGGTCATGAAAATAAGATTTATGAACTTTCTGGTAAAAATTTAACACAACAGCAATTTGTTGATACTTTAAATGAAGTATTAGGCAAAGAAGTTCCTTTATTAGCAGTAGACGATGCTTCATATGAAGAAATGTTAAAAGGTGCTGGAGTACCTGAAGCCTACCTTCCAATGTTAGTAATGACTCAAAAAGGTATTCGTGAAGGAGGATTAGAATCAACACATACCGATTTAGATTTCTTATTGGATCGTCAGGCTACTTCACTAAAACAAGCACTAACACATTTATTATTAAATACAAAGTAGATAAAGCAAATTTCTCAGCTAGAATCACATAATGAATATTGTATCTTACAAAGTACCAGCTCACTTAAGGCTGGTACTTTGCTGTTTCTTCCCAAAACTGTTTTTCACTTCTGCAACCACCTATCACTTGATTACAAGCATCTTATTAAACTAAACTACACTGTTAGTTCAATAAGAAAAAAGTTCTGTCTAAGTAGATATTTTTGATAGCAGGGAGTTGGAGTAGAAAGAGAGATACACGGTGTACCGAAGGGCGAACCTCGGATGAGCCTTAGCATATTAAGCTAAGGCTCATTTTTTCAGCCTTCAAAAAAGATCATCTGCGCCCAATGGTGTCACTACATTTGAAAGAATCTTTGAGCAAACAGTCTTCAAAAAACATTAAAACCTGAAAAATACCTAAGCCTCTTTGGATCCATTCAGAGCCCTGTTTAGCAGTCTATGGCCTGTTATCCAAACTGCCACCCCGGTCCCCCACAATATCAGAGCTGAGCCAAAACCAACAGATGTCCACCATACCATAATTTGATAATTACTCCAGGTAACATTAATAGGGAAAGTAAACAGCGCGATTGCCGAAAGCAGACAAAGAAGTGAACCCGTAATATAATAGATCTTCACCTGGAAAAGTTGCGCTAGAGGAAAGAAATGAGCACCGACAATAAGAGCCATAACAGGGACAAACAAATCCAAATGATTGGTAGATCCACAAATTCCGGCAGCAATGGCTATCAATACGCCTTCTAAACCGAAAATAATACCGAACCACATATTCTTTCGTTTCCAACGCTGAGAATTCCCTTCCGCCCTCTCGTTTGATAAGCTTTTTGAATTCATTATCAATACGATTCCTCCAATAAGCAATATGACCCCAATCAATAGGGAAAAGATCAACAGCCAGAGAAATCCCCAACCTTGCAGTCCTCTAATTCCAATTCCCGCCCATAGAGTACCGAAAAATGCCATGAAGATAACTCCTGAAGCTGTCCCGCGCACAGCGGCTTTAGGAATGATGTTTTGCGACATATCATGAACCCTCCTCTTTCAATTTCATTCTAAAAGGCTAAAAGATTCTGTCTCACCATTACGGATAATTTCGCCAAAGTAAAGATAATAATAATATTCATTATTTTTGGAGTTCATACATTGTACATTCCATACGGTTGTAGTTTATATGAGATACCATTATTAGAGGAAATCCAAAACCATCTGTCAGGATGGTCTTACAGTTAACATATCGCGACCCTTTTAGTAATTCCTCATCAGAAAACCCCTTGGTGTTGCTTCGAAATAAAGTTTGATCAAAACACCCTCGCAAGCCAGCATTTTTGAATAAAATAAAAAGAATCCACTTTGAAAAAAGATTGATCAAAATGGATACTTCCTTAGCAAATATTTAAGTTTGATTTTTATAAAAAATGAATCGCTCAATAGATCATGAACAATCGCGCCTGTGGTATAAATATTATATTTTTGCTAAAACAGAGTTAATAAAATCGGTTTTTTCTTCGACATTGCTTCCCGAGAGATTCTATTCTACTACGGCTTCTGTTATTTTCTCATCTAGATTTTTAATCGCATGCACCGAATTATCCTGAATGATGCCTGTTTCTACAAAACCAAATGAGGCGTATAATTCTTTAGCTATGACATTACTTTTATCATAGAAGAGGTCTACATATTGTGCTTCCCCATATGGGAAATTTTCAATATCCGCCAACATTTTTTCAAAGGCAAGCTTGCCATATCCTTTCCCCTGATAACTCTTATCAATCATAAAATGCCAAATGAAATAGGCCTTCTCCCCGTAATAAACTTCATTTTGAAATGATTCATGATCCGTCGTATCATAAATATACATCAAAAATCCAATCATCGTATTATTCGCATAAATAGCTAATGGAGAAGCTGGTATACCATCTGTGTTCAACATATGAGCGTCTGCGAAGCATCTAAGGTTAGTAGTTTCTAATATAAATTCTTTTTGGTTTTCTTCAACATCAAGCGCTATTACTTCATCTATGTTATTCCCGTCTATTTTTCGTAATTCAATCATCTTTTTATCTCCTCTCTAAGTCAAGCCACTTCCACACATGGCCTAAAACATTCCAAATATCATTTCCATATTTCTCAAAATAGGGTACACAAAATATTCACCAATGCTAACTCTACTAAAGGGTTTTGTAACCTTTAGTTCTAAGAAATAGATAGGAGAAATAATAAACAAAACTCAAATTATTCATTAATGGATAATTAGTTATTTTCATTTATTTTCTCTACTTTCTTATTTTAAAATTGTTAAATTCCATATATTAAAACGATACATCAAACAGATACATTCAGTTTTTTATATATTATGACACAATAGTTATATTTATTTACACATTTCTCATCTCATGAATTTTTTGCAAGGTACTAAGGTGCAATGCTTTATCTTCGGGCGACTTAGCGAATTTATACCACTCCACAAGCCTGTATCCGAACATAGCAAGAATTAGTTCATAGATACAATGATCGGAGATATGGGAAACATCCGCATATTCCGAAAAACCCCTGTAATATGCCGGAATGCATTTTTGGTAGTAGTCAATCATATGACAGACGTCCGCTTCATCAGTTATTAAACTCGCGATATCCTCGCCCATGTACCCCCATCCGGCGGTATCCCAATCGATAAGTACGATTTTATTGTCCGAATAGAATATGTTTGCCACCCAAAAATCTCTGTGGCAAAGTACTATTGGTAGCTTTTCAATTCGACTGAATATTTCGTCCGCATTGCTATCTAAGTCTATGAGCATTTTACACAGGTGCTTCGGGATTTCACAGTCATCGGACCGTATATAATCATACAAAACATCCCATGACCGATAACGCAGATAGTAGTTTTTCATAAACTCCACCTTGCTTAAATTGGGCAAATTCTGCAATATGTTTAGTCGTTCAGTGTACAACTTGCCTTGAAATCGCCCCAATTCCTGGGCTATACGTTCATACATTTCCGAGGTTAGATTTAAGCCTGACACACCGTCAATATATTCCATCCACAGTTGAATCTCATCGCCATTTATTTCGGCGTGATAACACTCCGGCCAACGGAACGAGTCGGAGAAAACCTTTTTGAAATCCGATACATAGAAGTCGTATTCCCTACGCCATGAATCTGGATCACCATAACGCTCAAATTTTTTCTGTGTTTTCCAAACTATCTTATACGGCAGATTTTCACCATCAGAAGTTTCAACCATGCCTGTTACAAGCCGAACAATTCCTATTGTCCCGCCTTGCAACTCTTTAAGTTGATAATCTGCGCGGATTATCGTCTTGTCGAACATTTTACTCAAAACAAGCGTCAGTATTTCGGGCTTTACAAACTTTTCATCCTGGTTGTTCATTTCTTGTTTCCTCCCTTTTTACCCTTATGTCGCATGGCAATCGACTTTTGCCACGCTCGTTTATCTATGAGATACCCCGATTTATCATCCACAAATTTGTTTTCCCGCTTCTGTACAAGGTAACGCTCCCAATGCTCTGGTGCCAATGATCCATCGGCAAAGGCGGCAAGAACTGCGCAGCCCGGCTCCGTCTGATGGCGACAGTCATTGAAGCGACACTGTGTGAATAATTCCTCCACATCGTTAAATCCCGCGCTGATCCCGTCGTCCGCACCGAACAGCCCAAGTTCACGCATACCAGGCGTATCAATAACCATCGCACCGGAAGGGAGCATGAAAAGCTGGCGATGCGTTGTTGTGTGCCGGCCCCGGCTGTCGGCCTCGCGGATAGCCTTGACAGTCATCACTTCCTGATTCATCAAAGCGTTCAGCAGCGAAGATTTTCCCACACCAGACATACCGAGTAATACTACGGTTTTTCCTGGTTGGAGATATTCGCTCAACCCGTCTAAACCATTCCCGGTGTGGCTGGAAACTGCGTGTACTGGCACATCAGGAGCGGCTTTCTGAACTTCAGTTATCGGTGTGTTGAAATCCGTAGCCAAGTCAGCTTTTGTTAAGATTACGACAGGCTGGCTGTTGCTCTGCCGTGCCTGTGTCAGGTAGCGCATGATGCGGCTGACCTTGAAATCCCAGTTTAGGGACGACACGATAAATACGTAATCAAAATTCGTTGCTACGACTTGCTCCAGTATAGTTTTGACATACCCTACTGCGTGTCCCGAATAGTCTGCGCGGGAAAATTTCGAGCGGCGAGGCAACAATTTGGCAATGAGCGAAGCACCGTTTTCGTTGTATTGTAGAAATACAAAATCGCCAACGCACGGAAAATCTTCCCGAGTCACCGCGGTGTGGTAGAAAGCGCCCTTCAATACAGCGGTCACTTCTCCTTGTTCGGTGATGACGGTATATTGCTCTCGCTGTAGTTCCGTAACCCTTCCAGGTATTAAACCTATCGGCGGCGTTTCGGCATCGATATAACCGTATTGTTTCAAATCAATCATTGAACCGATCCTCTCCTAAAAGTTGTTTTTGGGCATAAAAATACCGCGAACAAGCAGCCTCCTAAGAAGCTACTGTTTCGCGGAGAAAAGTCAAAAGTCGACTATAATCAAAAGGAATACGACTTTCATCGTATCCCGCTAACAGCAGTATTCACGAAAGGTTACTGTTTACGGCATAGCAAAAAAACACGGGTGATATCTCCGGTTGCTCTCATTCCAAGCTATAATCAAAAATTGGAATTTACTATGCCCGATATTCGGTTAAGTTAAAACCACCAATACCATATAAGTTGTCATTAAAAAACATCTCCTTTCGCAGAAAAAAGTTGGAATATAATTCCACTACTATAGTGTGACATAACCCTTCGTGAAAAATCAACAGAAAATTTGTATAATTCGAATTTTATCGGTCAGCTACCTCTCCAACTCCATCCCCCAACTATCGCAAATAACATGAGAAAAGCCACCTTCATTCTCGATTTGAAGGTGGCCTCTCATGTCGCTTTGCTGCCTTTACATTTTTTGTGTAAAAGTAAACGACAATGCAATTACAGAAACAATAAGCGATAAAAAGCTTATTGCAAACACTTTATCAAGACATTTTTTAAATGGGACTATTATTGCTTTTTAACTTCACGAAATAATAAAACAGGTAGTAAATCACCATCGATTTACTCCCTTTTAGATTCTCAAAAGCGATGGTTATTGCAATGTAAGATTGATTAAAAATTACCTTCAACCTTTATTTATCAGCAAATGCAAAAACTCCATTTTGAAAAAAGTTTGATCAAAATGGAGCTAATCTTTCTAACTAAGTATGAGAATTTTATAAAAAAGTTTGATCAATTAAATGAGCCTTCTTCAACTAAAGCTCTGTTAGTTCAATAAAAATTATTTCAAAAAGATAACCGCCCAACGTTGTTCTTCTAACCTTTTTTTATTTTCAACATCGAATTAGCATTTTCTTGAAATTCATATGGAACTTTTACTTCTTCAACAGTACAGTTATTGTCAGCAAGATATCTTATTAGTTTGTCTAAATGCTTATATCTTTTTCCCTCTAAATCAACTAAAGGAAAAATACGAACTTCCTCTTTTGTAACCCTCAACAGCTCGTTTAGCGTTTCTAAGTGAAATTGATAATCTAACCTATCTGCATACATAAATAAAAAATGTGCTGAGAGAAGAATCTCAAATTCATCATTCTTAAATGGCAAAGAAGGCATTTTAACAGGTATTTATCTTTCACTCGATTTCTTCATATCATTATCAAAATCTTGTAAAGCCGTTAAACGAAATTTTCTAAGACCTTCTACATCCTTAAAATAGTCCCATTTATAGTTGTTTTTAGCTTCTTCCATATGCTTCATTGCGTGTTCAATATCTTGAAGACCTTTATTTTTTAGACCTTCACCAGAATGATAATAGGCAATGTCACAAGCGGTTACATCGAAACCTGATTTGTTGCCAATGGCTGTAAATGAACAAGCTCCTGCTGGACAATCAAGTATTTTCTTTCCTCGTAGTTCTTCTTCTGAAAGTAAGAACATATCCAAATACTCTTCAAAAGTTCTCCCAATGAAAACTATTCTCTCTAAATCTAACTTTGTACTCTGCTTCATTTTACTCAACTGAACTCGCCCCACCCTTCTAAAAGTACATTCATAATACCACAGAAATGGTAAATTCAACCTTTTTTATTGAGATAGCTTGCTCCAATAGTTAAGTAGAAAAAGGCTTTACTCCTTATTGAAGTAAAGCTCCGTTAGTTGAACAAGCGTTTATCTTATTATTGGACATTATTCATCTTCATCGAACTCACCGTTTTCAGAATCCAATTTAATAAAATCCTTTAAATTTGAGGTATATTCCTCTATTTCTGCGGTCTCGTGGTTCCAAATATAAATTTCATCATTCATTTTCCCGTTTATAACTTGAAGACATAATTTATCCCCTGTACCATCATCACCAATAGCTATTAGATCACTAGACATTTCTTCATCTTTTGCATCCTGGTTTTGCCTTACGACATCATCCCAAGTTTTTTTAGGATTCTTTTGGTCTTTGATCGGAAAAAGAGTCCATTCGCCGATTTCGGCATTATTAACTAATCGAAAAAGTTCCTTGTATTGTTCAGGAAAAACTGCACCTAATTTTTCTTCAGCTGATTTTATATCAAAATCTGTAACGCCAGCTTTTCTTGTTGAAATCAAGTCTCTTAATTCTTTCACTTAAAACTTACCGCCTTTTCTTGTGTCATCCTATGTAACAATCCTGTATTGTTAGTTCTAGAAATACTTAAAAGAGCTACGTATGTAACTCAATGATTTTTAATCAACGCACCCGTTAATTTAAGTACATTTCTTCACAAACTAAAAAAATAAGAAAGTAACGCAGAGTCGTACTTTCATTTTAATTAACATAACTTATTTGATTTCCTCAGCCAACTCCAAAATAATTCCTTCTGGACCGCGAACGTAGCATAATTTATAACTTTCTTCATATTGCTGTATCTCACTAAAGATTTTCGTACCCTTCTTTTTCAATTTGGCAACAACAGCTTCAATATCTTCAACAGTAAATGCAATATGTCGGATACCCAGTGTATTTGCAAAGGGTTGCTGAAAATCTTTTTCATCTGACGGTGAATAAAATTTGATTAGCTCTATCCATGTCTGACCGTCTGTCGTTCCCAATCCTACACACGCTACTTTAACGTCATTAAGCCCAACTGCATATCCCATTAAGTCTCCTTCCATTTCCCATTCACCTTTTACCTCAAGTCCAAAATCGAGAAAAAACTCTTTAGCGGCAGGGAGATCATTTACGATTACACCCACATGATCTATTCTTCGGATCTTCAAATTTCATACCTCCATTGTTTCTGTTATTTTGCAATATCCTGTATTCAAATTCTAATATTAATAAAGGGAAAAAAGATACCAGCATCGCAGCTTACAAAGCCAATTAGATGATGCACATCGCAAGAAGGATATTACCAGCAATCCAAACTATGTGCCATTTTATAAATGGCTTGATGAACATGAATGAATAACTAAAAAAGGTGGATTTACAACGCTAAGAAATATACATGATTTTATGCACACTAAACAGTAAGCCATAATCGTGTAAATATTGATGTTTCAAGTGTTTGTGCTGCTTGCATAAAAAGCTGTATAAATAATGTGCATACAAAAAGCCACGAAACTGTTGATTTCACAACATTCGTTGCCTTTAAGTCTGTTTCCAAACTTACATTTGGGAACGTTTATTATGATTGTTTTGTATAGCTTATAAGTCCTTGTTGCACTAAAGCGCCCGATTGCTTAGGAGAATATTGGTACAAATAGAACGTCAAGAAAAATGTCTGCCGATATTAATGTGTATTAATGACCCATATTATCGTTATTACCACTAAGTGGTTCTACTACTTCTCCATCTTTATCTATTACAATACTGTCGGTTTCCTTATTAGCCTCGGTCAAAGACCCATAATAAATAAAAACACCAAAAGTAATGATAGCTATCGTTGTTAATACTATAGAAATTCTCTTTTTCATAAAGTAGTCATCTCCCTACATATAAATTTATTTTGTTCGAATTTTAACATACACTTTTTTCAATATAATCCAATTATAGCACAGCGCTTATTCAACAACTGCACCCGTTAGTTAAAGTATAACCTTCCCAAAGCGTCCTTTGGTAACTTTTCATTGAGATTCTATTTATATGTTACCGCCATTCAGAACAAGTGGATCGAACAACCCTTATTGCACTGAAGCCCCCGTAATATAATATCAGGTGCTGTACAGGAAAATGATATGGTAAATATGGTGAATCCAGATTTATATATGGATGTTGTTTATGTAAATAATAAGAAACAGAATTTTGGATTGTGGATAGTGAAAAAGTGCATTAATGAAAACAGATGATACTCATACTATTTATACGATTTCCAAAGAGATGACAGATAAATTAATTGATTTAATTGAATAGCAGTATTATTTTTTTTTAATTTTGTGGATCTATACCGATTTCTTCCATTTCGTTTGCAAATCTTTTCACTACATCAGATTTCATTTCTTCGTGTTTCTCTTTGTCAATTTCATGTCCATGTTCAGAGATACTTTGAATCTTATCATTACTTTCTAAATTAAATCTACCGTTATTCATATTGATAATGCTATATTCACCAAAAGTATTTTTCTTTAAATATAGAATGTACATTTCCCCATCAGTTAATTCAGCATAATTTTCAATTGATAATTTCTTTTGTTCATCGTAACTAATTGGCTCTATAATTGTTAGATTATCATTTTCAGTTATTGAAGAAGATTCATCTTGCTTCAATACCTTAGAAATTGTGATTGGTGTTTTCGTATAGAAATCTTCAATTACTGGAGGTAAACCAGCGTCAGATTCATTGTTTGATGAAATGTACTTTACGACATGTTCTCTATCTTCGAATTTTTTGTCAGTTTTCGCCATTACAACAAGTTCAGCATCATTAAATAATTGGCTTTCAGCATCATACGCAATATAGCTTCCATGAGTTACTACGGTTTCTATTTCTTCGTTTTTCTTAGGTTTTTCAGCTACCTGATCATTACCACATGCACATAACAACAAAGAAAATGAAGTTATAGTTAAAAATTGTGACTTTTTCATAGAAATCCTCCTATTACCATTTTTTATTAATTTCACCTGAATCATAACTTGTTAAACCAGAAGGGATTTCCCACCAACCTTGAACCATTACTGAATCGTGAGGTATACCTACATGTGCCATTTTAATAGTATGACCTACTTCGTGAGCAGCATTAAAATTTATACGAGATGCTGTATAATTTGACTGTGCTCTCATCTGATTATCATAAATAATTGATGTAGCGTAATCCCAGTTACTATCTAATGATACTGCACTCCCTGAACTATTATATCCACCTGCTTGTCCTAAAAGTCCACTTACAGAAGTAGTTCCGACAGAATAAATATCAGGACGACCTGCAGATGAAGTAGTTTTAGTAATATTAACTTTACTGCTACCATTCCAATAACTTCTTGCTTTATCATAATTAGCTGCATATCCATAAGCAGCTACAGATGAATGATAAAAAGCATTTGGCATAGCGTTATTTTTTTCCACCAGAGAACATATACACCAATCAGTGTAAATTTATATTGGAATATTGTCTATTTTCTGAATTTCATAAGGGGTTTTAACTTATTATAAGAAACTGCCTAAATAAATGTGGCAACAAAGGACTAACTGTATATTAAAATAGCTGAAATCTATATTACTTAGCTTTCTATGCATAACATCCTACCTAACTTTTAATTATTAACCTGCTACATTAGCTAAAGAAAAGTTACCAAACCATCGTTTGGTAACTTTTCATAAAAGGTTGTTATTCAATAATATGGCCCGATTGTTGAACAACAAGTTAAACAACACTCTTCAACTAAACTGCCACGTTAGCATAAGAAGCGACTGTGTTTATGATACAATCGCTATAGAAAAATTTTTACTTTTCAATTCTTTGGAAAAATACCTGATGTAACTCTATTTAATATTTTTCTAAATGGCCATTGGCATAAAGATATTGTGATGACTATTATCAAAATGAAAACAACTAATTGCAGAAAACGATTTGAAAATTGTCCAGCAATCCAATTACCTCCATAATAAATACAAATAACCCCCAATAGCACCGTGGAAAGATAGGAAAAAGAAGCGAGAATTAATTGTTTAGCCGTTAATTGTCTTATTGATTCTCTATTTTTGTGTATAAGATTGATTACCACAAATATACAGTAAGCTATAATAATAAATGAAAACACACAAATACACCTTCCATTATCAAATCTACTTTTCAACCATATCCATATTATAACATTTATTCTTTAACCAATCCGCCCCATTAGCCATCCATGTAGCGCAAAAACCAGCGCTACACCACAGAAAATGAAAGATGATTAAGTTCTTTCATGGGAGTTCAATAAGGATTATTTATATTTTTATCTTTCTAATACTATACAATATTGTTCTTTATATTTTTCATGGTTCCAATTGTACATTTGTACTAAATGATTTAGAGATAATTCTTCATAATAACATCTAATATACGGTATATTTATTTCATTATCGTCATGACCAATCCACACTCTCCATAGTTCTAATATCTGTCCTTCTCTAATATTTTCTTTTAGGTACTCCAGTAATTGCCTTGCCCTCAATTCCGAATAGATAAAATTCACTTCATAAATGAATGGATAACTTGTATATCCACTTACATCATAGTAAGCGTCCTTTTTAATGTCCAATTCATTTAAGTCATCTTCATTTTCAACAAATAATATTTGGGCATTAGGGTCCATCTTCTCCCAAGGTACCAACTCATGTGGTTTTATTTCTAATTCAATAGCTTCCTTAACAGTAATATACTTCGCTTTTGTTTCTACTTCTGGCATTTCATAATTTGTTGCTATAAATGAACAGAAACTCATTTATCAACCTCCTAAATTTAATCCTTATTAAATTATCCTGCTTACGTTAGTCATATGGCTCTACCCCTTATTGAAGTAAAACACCCGTTAGCCATCCATGTAGCGCAAAAACCAGCGCTACACCACAGAAAATGAAAGATGATTAAGTTCTTTCATGGAAGTACAATAAGGATTTATTTAAACACTTTATCTATTTCGTCCTTATCGTAATCTAATATCCAATCATTGTATGTATTATAAATGTCTCGTATAGATTCAGGTGAGGTAGCAAGCAAATCACATCCTCTATCATCATAAACGTGAAAAATGGTTTTCCTTTTGATATTTAAAAAATATATCCTATGAAAAATACTTGGTTGAATCCCTAAATCCTGGTTGCATACTGCTTTTAACAATGGAATGTACTTCATATCAGATACTTTACATTCAAGGGTAAACCTATGTGTTTTATATTTTCCGTCCTCATCATCTTCAGGAAAAATATAAGGCATTTCTGTATGCTTCAATTTATATAAGACTGATTTATCATAGACATATGGAGAAAAAATCCTCGCTTTGTGCTTATAGGTTTTTCCATCTCCAAAATCATTCACATCTACTACAATAACAATTTCCTCGTCTTGTAAATGTAGCAATTCAAACAGCGTGACAGCCCTTTTATAAACCTCCTGTACATAAGGACTATTTTCATAATCGTATTCTCTATCCCACTCTATCCCTAACTCGAACCGTATGCTGATTTCCCAGTTATAAAACAAAGGTGGTCTAAGAATTAAGTTAGGAAAATTTTCATTCATATAGTCATTTATAAGCATATTTCCACCTCAATTTGTTTCTTTAATTTTACCATTTTTCTTCAACAAAACTGCCCCGTTAGCCATCCATGTAGGGCAAAAACCAGCGATACATCACAGAGAATGAAAGATTATTTCGTTCTTTCATGGGAGTTGAATAACAAACAAGAGCTGTCAAAGCAGCTGTCATAACACATTTGATCGTACCTGAAAAATCCCTTGAACACGCATTAATACGTTGGAAATTGAAATTGTTAAATACCGCATAGGAAAGTGTAAAAAACCATCAAGTGAATTTTATACAATAATACATAAAACAGACAACTATTGTGTATTGCAAAATAAAAGGACAGAGTATTGTAACCTGATTTGGCGTTGCAACTTTACTTGGAGAGGAGGACCAGATAGCCTCGTATAGGCAAAGCCAGCCCTTAATATAGCTGGCTTCTTGGTTCATTACTCATGCCCTCAGAGGCCTCCATGTCAAGTTGCAACATTGTGTAATTGCAAAACTATGTATTTTTTCTTTGCAAAATACAACTATCTAGTTCTCTTCTTTCTCATGTTGAATTAATTATTTTCTTGTAAAGCCTATCATTCTGTATTTATTGATTTTGGGTAAATATTTGTTCTAATTGAATAAATACTTATCTCCGTGTTATAGTTCATATTGAAGATGTATATAAAATATATAAGACCATTTAGTGTTACAGCACCAAATGGTCTTCGTAACAAGGCGATTTGCAATGAGAAGAAAGTAAACCGACTCACATGCTTGGCAGGCGGAGGCGGTTTACTTTTTTTTGTGTAAAAGTAAACGACAATGCAATTACTGAAACTATAAGCGTAGAGAAACTTATAGCTACCATTATTGCTTCAAAAATAGTCATTGGTATCAACTCCTTTCTCTTCAAGGACTCGAAGAAAATAGGTGAAAATTTGATTACCAATCGCCCATATAGCCTCTATCTCGTTACTCTCTCATTATACCAAATTTTTAAGAATAACTCCTTTTTCCTGTAGAAACTCCAATCACCTCATTGGACAATAATGCCCACACACCACTTGAATCACGTTGTACAGTAGAAGCAAACATACCTCATAAATAACGTCAAAAAAGAGCGTCAATCCTTGTTGGATCAACGCCCTGATTTATTTTAAATCCTTTTTATTCCTGATCAAACCATAGTGGATCTTTGTCATCAACGTCGCCATTATAATTGATTAGAATTTCATCTCCGGCTTTTATATCTGTGTAAGCAAAAAAGTCAAAAGTGCGATTTTTAAAATTTATCTCATAAGTTGCATTTGGTTCATAAGAATGGTTAAACAACATTCCATAACCAAGCAGGATAGCGGATTGACCGATCCCATACTCAAAAGCATAATCAGCGAGTAAGGTTTGCTCAATGTATTGATGCTGTTCGTTTGGATAAGAAATGACAGGTGCTTCGTGTAAAAGCTCTCCTTTTTGGATATCACATGTTGCAAATACCCCTCTATTGAATTCTCCATCACTTAATGGAGATGTTTTGATCTCTATCATGTTTGTTCTCCTACTCACTTTTAAAATATTCTTTGTAGCTGTAAACATTGAACTTTTTTAATTAGCTAGTTCATTTAAACACTTCGTTTGATTAGCGTGATTCTTTTGGTGGTTGGCAGACGTCACATTTACGTTGATGTTTATTTTTAAACTTTGTAAATGTTTTTTCAAATTCACTACCACACGCACATTTTAATAATAACTTTTGAGAAAAACCGTGATATTCCGTCGTTAGTAACTTACTTTCCGAATTATTCTCAATAAATTCTTTAATTTTTTCAATCGTCCATTTTTTATTCAATCTCTAACACCTCTATATTTTATCTCTACGCGGAGGCTTTCTTGGCATCCGTTCAGTTATAAGGAAAAGTCTAAATTACCTTAAGTTCCTCATTATAACACGAGCTGGTATATAATTAAACAGATTGAAAAAATCATATTTGACTAACATCCCACTACATACGTTTATGTATCAACGGTCTACCATTTTCATGATGGTACTTCTAATGTTACAAGTGTAATCTTCCCGAAATTCGAAAAGGCTTAATACACGCTAGTAAAAGCTATTTTGCATTTTTTAAAAGGCACAGAATCGCGCGGTCATCTGCTCCATCGAATTATTTATTTTTCACAATATATGTTATTCTAATTACAAAAAAAGGAGTGATATTTTGAGGAATTCCTTTAGCAAATATATAAAATATATACCACCACTCATTATTATTTTTGAATTAGTTTATTTCGGAATTCCAGATTTTGTGAAACCTATTTTTGTTTATGAATATTTTATATTTTTCGGAGTATCTTATTTATTTGCTATTCTTCAAGATTTTTTTAATCCAAGTAAAAAAACAGATATATTACTACGAGTTGTCATGATCATTTGTTCTCTTATCCTATTGATTACATCCGTCTACTATACAGACACGTTCTCGATCATATTTTCTACGATTATGTTCATTGCAATTAGTTTTTCATTATATTTAGCAATCAAGTCAAACAAGCAACAGGATTAATCTTATTTGCTTGTCTGGCTTGATGATTATGATAGTGAAACATTCACCACGTAATTTTGTATACAAACGGTAGACCATAGAGCTTTTTCGGAACTTGCTGTACATTCATTTTTTTGATGTTCATCCAAAATGGTCTATCAGCTGTTTATCGAATCATACTCCGATCATTTGCTTCAGTTTTTCAAAAGGCACATATCCAACAATTGGTTCACGTAATTTATTATGAACAATCAATCGAGAATGTGGAATTCCCATTACCTTATATTCCGCTGCAATATCTGGGCTTTTTTCAACATTCACCTTTATAATTTTCACCTTACCACTGAATTCCTCATTAAGTTCTTTAAGTACCCCTGCGAACATTTTACATGGGCCACACCATTCAGCCCAAAAGTTTATTAACACCATCTTTTTAGTTTTTAAGTGTTCACCTAATTCTTTCATTGTCGTTACATGAACAATTGACATCCTTCTTTTCCTCCCTTGTAAAAATAAAAATCTTGAAGTTATAATATGCTTATTATTATAATTAGACCCTACTCTTCCCCTTTATCACACATTAAGGACTTTTAATATCCGTAATTAAGTTAAAAAATTTTTAAATTGTACTATCGAAAACAACTGCCATCGCTGCTTTATATCCTTCAGCAGCAGCGACGATTAATGAAGACTAGCCTAATTTAGCTGTCTCCCCCGCTGCATAAACATTTTCCTGTGACGTACGGCCTGTCTCTCACCATCATGCTACCATTTCCATTTAAATGACAACCGAGCTGCTCTGCAAATTGATTGGGACGCACAAAGTTAGGGACTATAAAACCGCCAACTCTTTCTATTTCAAGCCCTGAACTAAACACGATTTTGTTTAAATAACCATCCTCACCACGAAGATTTTGAATAGGTTCAGTAATGATAGTAATGTCTTTTCTTTGTAGTTCATTCAATGTCGGAGTAGAAAGCTCATGACCATTTGTGGCGATACTAAATCCTCCGACCAATTATAAATAAGCTTTATTTATACAGCTTTTTTGAATCGAACTCCCGCACTTTTTCTCAGTTACACTGTACAACTGCTACCCATTTAGAAAGTAAAGAAACATCACTTGGATAGCATAAAAAAACCTCCCCCAACCTCCTCACTTTTGAGGGGATTCCCTCGCCGGTAGGCAGGAATCGAATGCATTCGATTTAGAGCCAAGAGGGTTCGGGTGCAGCGAAATTGTCAACTCCTTAAATTCCTTTCGCTATCGCTCCAGTCAGACATTTACCGTTGACAATTGCCACGTTTTTTCTTCTACAGCAAGTTCACTTTCAACCGAAAATAAAATAAAAATAGGGGTAGCATATGCTACCCCATTTAACTATCAATCTCTATTGATTGAATATTCCATACAAATCATAAACCTATTTTTTTCTCTCCCATATCGCCTGTATAATACCCCAAAATATAAACCGATATACAAACGCTATGAGAAAAAACATATAAACAAATTCAAAAAGGGAAAAAGGCTCATAATCGATTAAATAGGAATTAATGAAAATCAAAATTAAAGATAATAATTCCATTGTAGAATTTTTAAATCCTCTTTCTTCATACAAATACTTGGCCCTTTTTAGATTGAAAACATCCTTTAATTCATCAGTAAAGAATCCCTTAACCAATCCCAATCCTATCAAATAAATTCCCAAGGAAAGTTCAAAAGATATATTCAAAACCCTCGTTACTAAACAATAAACTACAGTTAACAAAAATAAGTACACTTTTACTATTCTCCTTGTTTATTGATAATTTAACTGTATCATATAAGGTACATGATGAATACTCACACTCAATCTAAAAAAATAATTAGGAGGATTCGCATATTTAAAAAGTTCTTTACTGTATTAAGTATTATTGTTCTTACCTTCAGTATTTCTTCTCCAATGATCGGTCACGCTAGTGAAATTGGTTATGAGGAAGACATGTAAATTCTAAACCAAAATATAAATCGACCCCATGTAGGTGATCATCCTTAATTTGAATACGATGATGATTTTAGGTACACTTTTTCTGTTATTTCTTCCTTTCCATACAATACGTTCTTTGGATTAATAATAATGATTAAAACGGCTGCAACGAAGTAAAAAATGGCGTTATACATGAGTAAATCAATTAATTTCCCGTTTATTAAGCCCAGAAAGAAATTAAATAATTGGTGGATAATGATTGGGACGATTAAATTTTGATTTAAATTATGAAATGCTGTCATGACGATCTTAGTAGACATGATTGCAATCATAAAGAGTAGAATATATTTGATTAAATCAATGCCCATATACCCTGTAGTAAACCATATAGGCAGATGCCACAGCCCCCACCAAAAACCTATGATGATTGAAGCTTTTAATGGCGAATGCTTCTTTTGAAGCTCCATTTGAGCGAAACCTCTCCACCCTAGTTCTTCTCCTAGTGGCCCAGAAAGAAGGTTTTTAAAAAAGAAATAAATCAGCATTCCCCATGAAGAAACAGTAAAAACAGAGTCTACTTCACTAGTATTAGATACTATAAACAAAATCATCAAAAATATGAATGCTTGAATCATACTTGCAATAAAAATCACAGAAAACTTAAGTTTATTCTTGAATTTATCTTTTACAAATTGCATAAAACTTTGCCCAGGATAGATTTTTTTAAATAATATTGCAAAAGCAAAGGTTGAGGACCAAGCTGATATACAGAGCATGACATCAAAAATCCATTTAGGAAATCCCAACATGCTGATGGCTCCTACAAGACAAAAAAGTGGCAAAAAAATGATATTGGTTAGTACAATAAAACTCGCTACTGGTTTTTTTAGTTTCTTTTCTCTATTCATGTATATTCCCTGCTTCGAACTAAATTTCCGTAAAAATATTAAGGCTTTTACGAATACCTTTAGCTTAAACCTAGGGGTTGCTCACAGGTCAATACTTTTACCACCATAAAATTCAGCGTAAGAAAAGATAAAAAATACCCTTCAAAGTTTTGAAGGGCAATTACATATATTCTTTCTATTCATCGAAATATGTAGTGTTAATATTTTTCTCGTCCAAAAATTTTTCGATTTTTTGTTGCTGCCTTCCGTTCGCTTTCGTAAAATGCTCTGAAGCAAAATCTGTTATATCTGTCAAGCTACCATTTTCAACCGCTCCAACAATTTCTTCTTCAAATTGTGTTAAAGTTTCCCTGATTGATGAAACAAATTCATAGATTGTCTTTGAAGGTTCTTTATAATCATCTGGGATACTATTATTACTTATAAAATCATTGAAATTCGCATCATTCTTTTTCCCTTCAGCTATTAATTTATGTAGTTTTTCCTGATCGGTTTCAGTAGCATCCTCATAAAGATAAACAATCTTTTCCATTTCTTTATCTATCACATGACTATAATCCATATACTTTTTTAAACTTGCTTTCATTTCGTCTTCACTAATAGTTTCATTCTTTTTATTAGAAACAAATATATCATCTGGAATTTTAACAGTAATATTGCTAATAGATTTTTCCTTACTTTCTTTATTGCTTTCTTCGTTAGGCATTGTTTCGTGTGAACAAGCATACATCAATACAATAGTGAACGCCATTAATAGATATAAAGTAAATTTTTTCATACTAATCTCCTTTTCAATCCATCTTGTCATTAATTTCACCCTTTCTTATAATACGCTTTCTTCTCGAAGCGTCTCTACTTCCTCATGTGCAGTGAACGAACCATTTTGCAATAAAATGATTCGATCTAAAATAGGCTCCACCTCATATACACTTCGTGTCATAGTGTACTAGTTAAATAGTACACTATGACTTTTAATTTCGCAAGCATTATATTCAAATAAAAGGAAGAACCCCTAAATAAAGGGCTCTCCCTTGATGAAATTAGTTGAATAAGGTATGCCTCTTCAGCAAAGAGAGGAAATAATAAGTTTCACTTGATAGGTGCATAAATCTCTAGAAATACACGTTCAAGTCCGTCTTCATAAGTGGTCAGTAATAGGTTTATATAAACTTGTCCCAAAAGTTCATACCCTTTTTCTAATGCTATGTTTCTTAAACTCGCTTCCACGTGTTGATCAATATTTTTTCCGCCAGTTGACCATCTTCCATCTTCAATAATTGTATAAATACATTTTGGATGAGATAAGGTTTCACCGTCTATTTCTCCATCAGGATCTTCCACTTTTCTTACAATAATAAACTTATCTTCTATAATACCTTCTTCATTGAAGTTGATGACTCTTCTTAAAGATGTGAGCGTAACTGCTTTTTTTAAGCTCTCTGCATTCTTTTTTAAAGTGTCATATTCTTCATACGCTGTAAAATGTTCTATTTCTCCCTTTATTGCTAAAGGTTTCATTTCCTTAACTATGTACTTTCCTAAGAATTGTTTGATTTTCTTACAATCTTCTTTTACTATTTGAATCTTTTTCAATAGAAGTTTTTTATATTCTATTTCCAGTAAAACCTCTTGTTCTTTTTCTTCTAATAATGATTGAATTCCATCAATACTCTTACTTTTTCTTAATTCCTGGATTTTTTTAATTTCAATATCAATTTCTCTGTAAAAATTTACTGTTGTAATATCATAAATATCAAAATGATTATATTTTCTATACCCATTCTCAATATTTTGCTTCGGCTTTACTAATTCCTTTTCCTCATAAAATTTCAAGGTATCTCTAGATACACCTAAAAAATTAGCTACTTGCCCAATTGTGTACATTTTATTCTCCTTATTATTGCAAATTCTTTATTTTATCTAGACCCATATAATACCATTATTTTTTATTAAATAGATGAATGCCATATGTTCGTAAATTAGTAGATGACGACTGTTTATATGGATCAGAATTTCGTTTAGGCGAAAGGATTTCTTAAATTAAAAACCGATTTTTTCTATGCTAGGAAAAATCGGTTTTTAATTTAATTGTAAGAACGAGCGTATCTACTCGGACTTTCCGACAGTGCAGTTTGGGGAAATTACATCCCACTTACCAAGCACCGTCAAGCCAGCTGCTTTAGCTAAGACTGTTGAAGCTTCGTTATCGAGCTGGCATCTATACTGCGGTTCGTATCCCTGCTCATATGCGTACTTGCAGATTGAACGTACCACTTTGCGAGCATGACCTTTTCCTCTAAAAGGTGATAGAGTCAGTACACCGAGATCCGCAATTTGCACATTTTCTTCCCAAGGATACATGCTGGAAGCACAGACCAAGCGATCTTGCTCAAAAGAGCCGAATACCGCCCAGTGATCCAACTCGACATAAGCATCATCTAAGTCTTGTTCAGTAGCGGAAGACTCGAACTCTGAGAAAATTGCATCATCTCGTTCTGTTAATTGGCGCAATGTACCTTCCAGGTCTTCTTGCAACAAGTTGTTCTTTTCTGCTTCTGAAAAATAAAAAAGATAATCTGCACCATGCATTGTGACTCCTGCTTCATTTAATTTCTGGCGGAAGATCAGCTCCGACATTTCTTGTCCTTTTGAAAGGTCTAACTTTTCGGCCATTTCAGGCGTCAAGACTGCCAAAAACCGTTCGTCAGTAGTTTCTAGCACCATGAGCCGACTGTCTTCGCTCAGGTCAGGGTTGATGGTGACCGTAAAGACTTTATCGTTGTAGATAACTTCCCCGTTTAAAAATTGCAATTTCCAATAGTCAGTTATCGTTTGTGAAAACATACTTATCCCCCCTTTAATTGAAACTATATTTAAAAATACCATATTTACCCTATTATTATCTAATCTTTTTGTTTTTCTTTCCATTGTTCCTTCATCTAATTCTAGTAAACTAATCGGGGACTGGTAATCTGGGCTAGTAGGGACTCATAATGATCTTGCAGCGCTCCTGCTATCAGTCCAGTTATTTTCTTACCATAATAAAGTAAAATTTTAATCAGTGGGGGTTTTCTTCATCTCCTACTGATTATTGTCACCACCAATTGAGCGGTAGTTAATCTCCCACCTGCTAGAGACTAAAGTGGACTGGCTATCCATTTTTACATCAATTTGTTTGTAAAGTAAATTCCGGATGATCACCAATGGTTTGGTCTATTAACTTAAATGGCTGATGTTTTAAGTTAGATCGATAATCTTAAGTTTTCTGTGGATTGTAACTATTAATTTGAGTCTAAAATAAACAAATATTATCTTCAACGAGAACATATAGAAGATATTTTAGATTTCAAAAAATAAATTCCAAAAATCCTTTATTCTTCAAATGATAGATTTGTCGGTTCCTCTAAAAGATGGTTTTCAAAACTAATGTGGGTTGTAGGGGTATCTTTATCAACCACCTCAAAACTAAGTCCATCCAGCCAAACTTCCCCTTTTCCTGTCAGTAAAATACCGAATGATATTATTGCACTATTTTCTGGTACATCCAGAACTATAGAATATCGATTCCAACTATTTGTACCAGTGATTGGTCTATCACTCATATTATCAAACTGCAGGATATCCTCCGATGCAGTATCTACTCTCATCCAAAGTCCTGAGAATTGTTTAACATTTTCAGTTTTAATAAACCCCGAAAGTTTAACTCTTTTATTTCTAAATTCATTTGCCTTAAATTGTTGCATCATTGTTGCAAATTCATCTGGTTCCTGAACAGTTTTTGATTTTAAATATCCCGATGCTTTTCCTTGATGTACAGTTTCCTGATCTATTCCTATTTCATAATTATATGGATGACTCCCACTAATAAACCAGCCTTTAATTTTCTCTTCCATTATTGATTCCTCCTTGTTTTTTCTCATAGCTCTCATTACTTTTCTGTATTGCCCTGGTGGCAAACCATATAGTTTTTTGAATGCTCGTGTAAAGGATTCTTGTGACTCAAATTGATAATAGAACGCGATATCTATAATTCTTTCATCCGTATGAAGAAGTATAACTGCAGCATTTGCAAGTCGCCTCATTCGAATATATTCCGTGACAGACATTCCAACAGAGGTTTGAAAAACCCTGTGAAAATGATATCTTGAAAATCCGCTCACTGCATCAATATCATTGGCGGAAATTCGCTCATGTAAATGTGATTCAATCCAATTTATTGTTTTTTGAATTAGCCAGTCATTTTTCAACGGTATTTCACCTCCTCTTCACTTATAATCATAACGAATAAGAATTAATAATTTTTGACTTTTTTTGCGATATTCTTCAAAACCAGAGATACTTTAACACAACATCTTCATATAAATTGATTTGCTACACTCTAATATGTAAAAGCCCAAGTAAGCTGTCCACCTAAAATAGATAAATGCTGATACTTGATAAAAGATCTCATGGTGCTTTACCATAGTTAAGCAATGATATGTGACAGTATCCATTAATCTTAAAAATATCTTTACCGAAGGAGTGGTAGACTTGGCACGTGTTTTATTTATTAATGGTGGATCAGAAGGACATATCAATCCAACTATTGGTGTTGTACAGGAGCTAATTACGCGCGGAGAAGAGGTTGTATTCTTACGATAGAAGCTTTTCGGGAGCGAATTGAGAAGACAGGAGCGACTGTGCGCACCTTTGACGGTCAAAAATTTATAAAAGCCTTTATTTCAGGTGGAAGAAATCATTTGCTCGAAAGGGTCAATGGACTTTTACTTACTGCAGATATCGTCATACCTAGTGTTCTTGAACAGATTAAAGGAGAACATTTTGATTACATCATCCACGATTCTATGTTTGGTTGTGGTCATCTAATTGCCAAAATCCTGAAGCTTCCGGCAATTAATTCATGTACATCTTTTGCTGAGACTCAACAATCATTTGATAAAACTTTAGAACATCTTTCAAAAAATGTCCCAACCGAAGTTTTAAAAAAGATCAATGATGATTTTCAACAACTGACAACAAAAATTAAAGAAAAATATGAAGTTGAAATCAATTCTCCATTTGAAGTTTTTTGTAATCCCGCACCACTGACAATCGTTTATACAACGAGGGAATTTCAACCTTTTGGAGAAGCATTTGACCAAACCTATAAATTTGTAGGTCCTTCCATCTCTTCACGATTAACGCAGGAAGACTTCGACCTTACTGCCATCAAAGGGAAAAAAACCATTTATATTTCACTCGGTACTGTCTTAAATCAAGCCATCAATTTCTATAAGCTGTGTTTTAAGGCATTTGGGAATACTGAGCATACTGTTGTCATGTCTATTGGTGGGCAAACCCAACTTGGTGATTTAGGAGAGATTCCTGAAAACTTCATTGTGAAAAATTATGTTCCACAATCCGAATTGCTAAAACACACTAAATTATTTATCACACATGGTGGAATGAACAGCACAAATGAAGCTCTCTATAACGGGGTTCCGCTAATCGTAATTCCACTAAGTGCGGATCAACCGATAATTGCAGAGCAAGTTACCAACATCGGAGCAGGTATTCAATTACAAATGCAAACCTTGATGGCAAGTCAATTAAATGAAGCTGCCGATCATGTGTTAAACAACCCTTCCATCCATAAAGCTGTTGCAAATATTAAAGAATCCTTCCAAAAATCAGGTGGGTATAACAAAGCTGTTGATGAGATTTTCAATTTTAAAAGTCAATTCGGTATTTAAAAGCTGCCATTGTTGGTGGCTTTTTTTGGTACTGTATCTTCGACTTTATTGAAATATGGAGTGGGACTTTATAAAAAAATATTTTTACGTAGATCAAAAAAGCTGGGTAAACATCCCCAGCTTTTCTGTACATATTTAGTTAAAAGAGCAGCGACAAACAATATATCCTTTGTTAATGTAATCTATCATCAAACATTAATTGTATTTGAATACCAAAAGGATCTTCAATAATACCGTATGCTTTGCTAAAAACATTATTTGATAACGGAACAATAATTCTAACTCTCTTATCTGTCGTTGAGCTTTTGTAAAAATGTTCGATTTCTTCTAAATCCGCACTTTGAATACACAATGAGGTGTTATTCCCTACTACATATTTTTCAGTGACATCCATTGTATCTTCTGCCAGCATTACCTTTGTTTTACCGATTGCTAAAACGGAGTGCGTAATAAAGTGTTTATTCTCTTCAGTAAGCTGCAGAGAGCTGTCACGTCTTGCCATATCTTCATAAGTAACGAGTAACAATTCCTCTGCGTTAAAATGTTTTTTGTAAAAATCAACCGCTTCTTTTGCTTTTCCTTTCATGGATAAGAAAATAGCTACTTCTAGTGTTGTACTCATGGTATCAATCTCCCTTAATAAAATGATTGTAGGTAGATATCTTATCAATTGATATTACCTTGACCTTATTTTAAGATGTAAAGGTATCAAAACATGACACCTTTATCTTCATTCAGAAGAACCTCCACATCTGAAGGTGGTGGGATGTGGTTCCTTTTCACCCACGCACTAAATGAAGATAAAGCCTCCGGCGGATGTCACGGATTTTGAAAGGAATGAATTGTGCAGGCACAATTCAAAATCCGGACGCACTTACGCCAAGGCGAAATTGATAAGGAGATTTCTATGAAAAAATCAGAAAGATTAAATGACATGATAAGATACTTAAACAGTCGAGAGTACTTTAATTTAAATGATTTAATGGCTAAATACAATATTTCTAAAAGTACGGCTCTACGTGATATTAGTTCATTAGAACAATTAGGTATGCCTATTTTTTCGGAGCACGGCAGATACGGACGTTATGGTATCTTAAAAAATAGATTATTATCCCCTATTATTTTTACGATTGATGAAGTGTATGCTCTGTACTTTGCCATGCTAACGTTAGAATCTTATCAATCAACACCATTTCATTTAAGTGTTCATAAACTAAATGAGAAGTTTGAAAACTGTCTGTCTAACAATCAAATACTGCAGATTCACAAAATGAAAAAAGTCTTGCAGTTTGAAGTAAATCAACATAAAAATGTTAGTCGTTTTTTAGATAAAATTTTAAGGAGTATTCTTAATGAAAGCACCTGTAAGATTCAATATTTAAAAAATGACGAGCAAAAAAGCTACCATGTTCAATTTTTCAAAATTTCTGCTAGGTTTGGTCAATGGTATGCCACTGGAATAGAGTTCAATACACATAAATATAGAGTTTTTAGATGTGATAGAATAATCTTTATTGAAGAACAGGATATCGCCTCTCACTTTTCTATAGATGAACTTAATAGTCGTTCATTAGAAATGTATCAATCCGAGAAAAGGATTGGCTTTGAAGTAGAGATTTTAGCACAAGCAAAGGATATTTTTTATAAAGAACATTATCCTTCTATGAAAATAGAAATTAGTACTAAAACTGTCGTGAAGGGATTTTTTAATCCTGGAGAAGAGGAATTTATCGCCAACTATTTTATGAGATATGGTCATTATGTTATAGCAGTGAAACCTGAATCATTGAAACAAATTATCCAAGAAAAAATAGAGAACCTCTTCAATCATTATCAAAAATTATAAATCACATAGTTAGGCGTTGACTCAATTTTACGGAATAAATGATTTTGCTCTTCCGCTTCTAAAAAAAAACTATAGACGTATTCCAGAAAAGATAAGGAGAAAACCGAAATCGGTTTTCTCCTATTTTTCATTTAAAAACCGGCTATCAATCATTTAACTCTGTAAATGGTGCCGATGGTTTAGCAATACTTTTAAATTCTTAAAAGTTACTGATTTTCCCTTGCAATTAACAATGTGATGTTAACGGGAACATAAAGTTATCCTCTAGTAATGACTTTTTCGTTAAGACGAATAAAGCATCATCATCATTTGGCATAATTGTCGCTGTCATGCCCTCGATTGTAAAATCAGGTGTGAAATAAAATACCACTTTTTTCGTTGTTTTCTTCACAATGCTTGCTAATACAGCTTCAACATTTGGTGCATTTAACGAAATGATATCGTAAATATGCAGCGTATCTTCTTCTTCATTCATTAGCACAATCGTTTCTAAATCTTCTACATAGAAAATGGCTTCATGAAATACTAATGTGAAATAAAACATTAATAAACTTTCATTATGCTCAACATCTAAAATAGTTGAGTTAACATGGCGATTTTTCGCAAACTTTTCAAGTAATGCAAGATCATTTTCAATAGTAAGCTGTTTTACTTTCGCATCCATCTTCATTTGAAGTGAGCTATTTGCAAGGTCTAAGCTAAACTCACTTTCATTTAGACGTGTAAAGCCAAACTTCGGGTAAAAATCCAATACAGTATCATTCGCAAAAAGATACATGAAATCATAAGTATTTTCGTATTCTTTCATAATGTACTGCATTAATTGCTTAGCTAAACCTTTATTGCGATAATTTTCATCAGTCATTACTGTACCAATTTGAATCCCTTTGTACATTTTACCATCTATAATTATTGACATTTTATTAACTGAAGCATTTGAAATAACCTTACCTTCATCAACAAATGAATACGGTATATATTTATCATTCCAATACCCTCGGTTGTACCAGCCTCGAAAATCTAATTCGAATGTTTTCATTGCTAAGGCATTAAAACTCTCCTTCAAGCTTTCATTATTACGATAATCACTTACTAATTCATATTTTCCCATTTAAATTCCCTCCAATTTTTGTTTCAATCACTTTGGTACATTACATGTATTATGGGAATTATCACCTCCTAAAAACAGAAAAAGACTTTATGAGAATAATAAACTCATAAAGTCTTTTTATACGCAAAAAAATAAAGTTAACCAAACTAAAGCTAGTGCTTGCCTTTAGTTGGATTACATAAATTTATTGATCTGCTTATATAGATTAGACATTATATTGCTTCTCTTAGTTATCGCACAAGGGCATCACAAATAGACCTATAATTAAATTATAGAACAGCCCTTCTATTAAATTCATTGGAATTTAAATTGCGATAATAAGTTTTAGCATAAAAGTCTAATCTCCCTTCTGTTTTTAAGAATAAAGATATACTATCACCATTTTGGATTTTTATCTACCTTTTATTTCATAAATTTTCCTATTTGTGTCCGTACTCTATGAAGAACGCCTTATACTGAAGTACTTTAATATAAATCATCCTTATCTCACCTGCATTAACTTACCCTCATCAATGGACTGAATAACAATAGGTTTGGAGGTACGTTAATGATAGATGGTAGGAAAAAAGGAAATAAAACAAAAGAGGTATTACTGAATGCTACAATATCTTTAATAGCAGAAAAAGGTTTTTCAATCAAGACCTAGAAAGAACACCGTTTGATTGATTTGAGCTATTAGTAAACGATTTTTACACAACGAATATCAAAACCCCTTTTAATTCTTCACTATTGGAGTTAGTCCTAATGCCTTCCGTTTGTGTCCTGAACCATTGCAAACATATGTAAAACTCACTATGAATGAAGCGAGGGGTTATTATATGGACATTTCAAAAAAATTAAGAATTGAAGATTTACAAAAGCATGTGGATGAACATTTTGATCACGAAGTATTGAACATTTTAAATGGACAACATATGTACGAAGAATTCAGTTCTCAACATTTGATCGGAAAAAGCGCTTACGCACCATTTAACGAAGCGATGTGTGTACATGACACCGTTAAAACCATTTTTAGTGACTCATTCAAACAGGTTCGAGCGACAGGACATGAAGTTTCATTAGCAGAATATGAAGCCATTACAGTTGCACCTCTTGAAAAGACCTTATTTTCAAAAGAATATCAATGTATCGTTCTTTGGTTTGGTGAAGATATGTTTTGTCAGATGAATTTAATAACCGTGTTAGCGTATTTAGAGCAAATATCATTTAAAGGAACGATTTACTATCATGCGGTAAGAGAGCAAACATATGATGTGAAAGAAACGGAAATAACACTAGGTAACTATAATGATATATACCAAGCAGTATTATTGGAACACCGGATGCCAGATGTAGATTTGATACCTGTTATGTATCAAGGAATCAAATTGTATTTAGAACTGTTGCAAATTGATAACGAAATCACAAAATATATTCAAACGAATCAACATCTATCTCACCATGAAATCGTACGAAACTTGCTGCATCTTTTCCCTCAATATGGTTTAGGGGATTCTCAATATTTAGAATTAATTAAAGCAACTCAAAATAAAGATTGAGCGTTGCTTACCTCCCTCCCCTTTAGAATGGATGAAGAGTTGCAACAAAACTCTTCATCGCCATGAAAAAACGAATCACCTGCTTTGTAGAGAAAATAAAAATATCCTTTATTTTCAAACAACATCTTTGACAACGCATTAGATTTTTTATAATCTGTAATAATACATAAAATTTGTAAAGTAACATAAAAACAAGAATGAGGTGTATTAATGAGGATTATAGAAGTTGTAGATTTTAACCACAATTGGAGCAGCGACTATCAGAAAGAGGAACGTTCTGTTAGGGCTATCCTTCAAGAAGAATTGGTGAATAGTTTTCATATTGGAAGCACATCAGTTCCAGGTCTAAAAGCAAAACCCATTATTGATATTTTACTAGTAGTCAATGATATTCATAAATTGGATTCATTTTCTGAACAATTTCAAGAGATTGGATACGAAGTTATGGGGGAATTCGGGATAACTGGAAGAAGATATTTCCGTAAAGGTGGCGATCATCGCACACATCAAATTCATGCTTTTCAATATAGCAACATTAAAGAAATAGAAAGACATTTAGCATTTAGAGATTACCTTCGAGTGCATCCCGAAGTTTGCAGGCAGTATGGAGAAATAAAGAGCCAACTTGCCATGCAGCATCCAAATGATATTGATTGCTATTGCGACGGGAAAGACGATTTTGTTAAAAACGTTGAAAAAGATGCTATTAAATGGCATTGGACTGTCCGTTAATATAAATTTTCAATTAGTGGCTGTCCTTGAAAGCCATCTTTACTATATTATAAGAATATAGTATGAGAGTAACAAAAAAGTGGATATAATTTTTTATCAGACAATATCATATACGAGGGTGAAATCTATGAAAAAAGCAGTGCAAATAGCCTCCTAAATAAAATTAATAAATTTAGGAGGCAAAAAAAAATGATTTTCAACAAAATTGATCGAAAGAGCTGGCATCGACAAGAGTATTTTGAGCATTATATTACCCAACAAACAACATTTAGTATGACTTCAGAAATAGATATTAGCATTCTGTATAAAAACATAAAAGATAATAATCTTAAGTTTTATCCAACATTCATATATATGGTAACAAAAGCTATCAATACCAATATTGCATTTAGAACGTGTTTTAATAGCCAAGGAGAATTAGGGTATTGGGAAAAATTAAATCCAAGTTACACGATTTTTAATGAGGAATCAGAGACATTTTCGAGCATTTGGACAGAAACATCGGATAATTTTAAACAGTTCCATCAGAATTACGAAAGTGATTTAAAGAAATATAACGGTAAGATCCGTTTATTTCCGAAATCCCCTATTCTAGAAAATATTTTTCACATATCAATGATTCCATGGTGTTCATTTACTGGTTTTAATCTCAACATTAATAATGGAGGTAATTACCTTTTACCGATTATCACTGCAGGTAAATTTTCGCAGAAGGAAAATGCTATTTATCTTCCTGTTTCTTTACAAATGCACCACGCTGTTTGTGATGGCTATCATGCAGGCTTATTCATGAATTACCTTCAGAGTTTTGCCGATGAATCGTACGATTGGTTATTAGATTGAATATTTCCCGCTAAACCCTTCTTCTTTTGTATAAAAGCGTTCCTGCTTGTTACAGGAACGCGCTTTTATACTATCCTCATATTTAACAAAAACTATTTCTTCTACCAAAATATTATTTTGTTATTTTTCTCATAACCCATTCAATGGGTCCCCTTTTAAATTTTCTGCTCCATAAAACAGAAAATAAAATACTCGCTACGAAAAACAATAATGTAAATACGAATGAAAATGCTAACGTTTGGTTTTCTAATCTATTTAATAAAGTTAATATGCCGACACCGATAAATACATGACTTACATAGTGAGTTAATGTTAACTGTCCTGTTTTAATAAGTGATTTGGTCAACCAATGACTAGAAAAATTTTCTACAATATAAATAGAGGCAACGATGACAATTATCGCTGAAGCGGAATTTGATAACATATATAATATGTTTGGTGGAATTGGTCCAGTTTGAAACAAGAATTCGGCACTTTTACCATCTAATACTGACAGAGATAGTTGCATCAATATTTTTGAAAGTACCTCTATTGTTATGAGTAGAATTATAGAAATAAACAACATTTTGTTTCTTACAGCTTTCTTCGATAAATCAAGTCTGCCAAGGATCATTCCAAGTAAAAAGAAACAAATCCAAGGGAATACTGGATGATACCCATTAAACAAAAGATTTCTTAGAAAACCTTCAATCGTCCAAAAATCAAGATATTCCATAAATGGTTGATCTGGATGCCATCCTTTCAAATAATTCATTGTTACTTGTAAGACTTGCGTGGTGATTAAAAAAAGACTAGATATGATGATCATGAACTTTGTAGAAGCTACGATAAGAAAGGATGCAATCAGCATATAAACGCCATAATAATGAAGGATATCCCCAGTCCAATCTGCAATATATAAAAGTAAACCTAGAATAAAAAGAAAAGCGGAACGTTTCCATAATTTCACCTTATTTTCTTTAATTGTAGAAAGGTCACCGCCATTTCTAGCTTTTCTTGTCATCAAAGCAACTCCGATACCTGCCAGCGTAACAAAAGTAGCAGACGCTCTTCCTTCGAAAAGTCCAGTAAACCAAATAAGCCAATCCGACCCTCTCCCTGCCGCTCCCATAATAATTTTAAAGTTAACTATCAGCATTCCAAACATAGCCAAGGCTCTAGCGAAATCTAACCCTTCAATACGTTTAGTTTGTAACTGTTTGATCATAAATGTTCCTCCTTAAGTACACGATTGGGATATCTTTTTATAGATATTGCAGACTTTTTATATCTACTAAAATATTGATGAAACCATTATTTATCAGAAACCTATGCATTTTTTTTGCGCTCTACTTAATACATCATCACTATAAACTATAGGGTTGACCTAATGTCAAACAAACTTTTTTGTGTACACCTCTCAATTCATTTGCCCAATTATCCATTGGTAGAATGATGCTAAAACCCACACCGAGCAAATCCTTTTGCTTTATCACATGGGATTTATACCTGCATATTCTTATATCCCATCCATTTCTTTGATTATCAGTGATAACTGTTTAAGGCTTTATCTTAGGTTTATCGTTTGACATTAGGCTAGCCCTAGAGTTTATATTTATCTAGAGAAGAGGGATATTATGGATGAAACAATTACAATAAATCAATTAGCTAAAATATTTGATATCAGTCATCATCAAATACGATATTACGAAGAAAAAGGGCTCTTATTTCCATCCTACACAGATAATAATAGATATCGAAAATATTCTCTTAAGGAAATTTATCAACTTGCTCAAATATTAATGTTGAGAAACTTAAATCTTTCAATCGCACAAATTAAAGAGGTTTTAACTTCGTATGAAAAAAATGATTATTTGAGTTTATTAAGAGAAAAATCAAAAGAACTTTCAGACGAAATAAACAAATTACAAAAGATTAAAAAGGCAATTGATCACCATTATGTAACTATTACAAACAAAAAAGTAAATTCCACAAAATACTTAAAAGAAAGTCATTTAGAAAAAATAATCACTTTAAAAACGAATGAAACTTTATCAGCCAAAGATTTTTTAACATTACAATTATCAACGCAATTTTTTTATAATGATGTTATTTATGTTTTTGAAGAAGATGAATATCATATGTGTATAAAAACAGAACATAAGGCTGATTTCCTCATGATTGAAGGTAAATATAATTCTATATTTATTTTAGGTGCAAATGATGATGAAATTGAGAAGCAAATATTATCCATTATCGACAAGAAAAATATCCCTATCTATGTAAGAGAGCTCTCAAGCGGCATTTTTACTAATAGTAATATTCTTGAATTAGAAATTCTAATTCAAGAGAAAAGCGATAAAAATGAAAGCTAATCGTGATCATTTATTGCTGAAAGAAGTAAAATTTATTAGAATATAAACCAATGCTAGAGAATGTTATATTTCATTCCGAATATAGAAGCAAATTATTGCAGTAGGCAAAGAATTTTGCTCGAACTCATTTACAATCAAATGAGTTGCGTTTGCACGTCGTAAGTAGTAATCCTCGTACTAAACAACATTACGAGCTCCTATCATTCAAGACTCAATCAGAACAGAAGAACTCCGTGCTGCAACTTTTATTCAATAAATCGAAATGGGATTATAAATTATATTGATATGTAAAACTCAAAGAAAATAATTGTGAAATAGATACCATTTTAAAAAGCTCACATGTTGAACAGAATCGTTCAACATGCGAGCCTTTTTTTACTGAATTATACATTTATATCTGTAATAGCAGGAATATTTATTTCCTTCACACATGAAACTGGTGATAAATTAATCACACATTGGACAATGGCTACAATATCTTGTACAGGAATACGTGTCCCTTCATACAACTTAATTGCCTTTTCAGCCCCTTCTTCAAAAGGTACTTCAGCAGCAAGTTCTCCTGGATTAATACACGTTACAGTGATCTTATCTTTTCTCACATGCTCGCGTAAAGCATTTGTAATGCCTCGTAAGCCAAACTTAGATGTCACAAACGAAACTTGCGCATTATTCGTATGATCTAAACCTGCTGTCGATCCTATCAAAATCACTTTTCCATTTTCCGCCTGTCTTAAATTAGGTAATAGCGCCTGAATATATGTAATTGTGGAAGTTAAATTAATATTAATTAAGTTTGCAATATCCCCAATTTCATCGTTATCAAACGTATAATCATATTCAAAACCGCGCTTTTCCCATACTCCAACATTGTAAATTAATACATCAATAGCAACGCCTTTTAAAGCTTCTTTTAAAGCAGGAATATGTTGTTGACTAGATAAATCAATAGTCAGCCATTTACGATTTACGCCATCATTTATATCTAAACTACTTGGTCGTGTGCGTGACACCACCCATACTGTATCCCCTTTTGTTGGTAAACCCTTTACAAATGCATCACCTAATCCTTGGCTTGCTCCAAATATAATAAAGTTCTTACTCATCCAATCACCCTTTCTATATGACTACAACGTAAGTATAGTTAATATAAAAATTAGTAACAACTAATGTTATTTATAGAAATATTTAGGTACTTAAAATTCCCTATGCTTATTCATTTTAAACTTATTTCACCCAATACGTAGTGCAATCATCACTTCGATCTAGGAAACCATATTCAATTAAGTATCTTCTTATTGATACATAATCACTATAAATAGGCTTTAATATCTCATTTACTTCCTTTTCATTATATTTACGCCCTACCTCAAACTTCGTTGTAATGTGTTGCAGTAAAATTATCTTTCGTTTTTCCTTACTTGGGAAACTTTCAATAGGACCTTCTAAGCCATTTTTAAAATACGTCGCTAGTACTTTTTCTTTCTCATCTACTGTAATCGCATAACGTTCATCCACCTGTGTCGCCCCCTTATGAATTGGTTCGTATACTTTTGTTGTTTCTAAAGCCTGCATGATTGCCAGAAAAACTTTTGCTTGTTTTTCTTTTTCTTTCAATTTAAATCGATGCTGTCGAATTGTTGAAATGCTATTTGCAGAAGTGCTATTAATAATGTCTTTATCTGGCGCCCCTGTTGCAAATAGCTTCAGCAATTCGGTTTGGATATCAGATAACCCTGTATACTTCTTATCTAATTGAAGTAGCGCTTCGAACACAGAGATATGTTCATTCTCAATATGGTGTTGTATAGCTTTTCTAGCCGTAAAAAATCGATTATCTATTTGGAATACTTCTTCGGCATCAAATATTTCATTACAAAATATACATTCATATGTATCACCTGTGTTTACATATCCCCTCGATAATTCCTCTATTGTCAAATCACTTTTACTCATAAACAAAACCCCTCTGTGTTTACTATTTAATAAACAATATACGGTAAATTCATCAATGTGTAAACAAACTTTAATTTTGTTTATCTAAAAACAAAAAAGAAGAATCCATTTTGACCATAATCAATCAAAATAGATTCCTCTTAGTAGATAAATCATTTATAGCATAAAGATTTACCCCTAGCATTAATCATTTTTAGGAATGAACCAATAGTTATCTTTGTTATTTTCATCCATGTATTTTTTTAACTCAGGAGAATTATAGGCTTCTTTTACTGCTTTTGCCCATTCGCTATCTTTATTTTTTTCATTTACTACGGCTACTAATTCGTAATTTTTCACAACATCTTCTTGCAATATGGCATTTTTCGCATCAATTCCTGAAGAATATACGATACTTCCTGGGATTACACCAAAATCCAAGTCTTCTAATGTACGTGGAATTTGAGCCGATTCCATTTCTTTAATTTCCAACTCGTATTTATTTTCAACGATATCTTGTGCTGTTGCTTGAATAGGATCTACGCCCTCTTTAATTTTTATCCAACCTGCTTTTTGTAAAATTGCATAGGCACGAGCTGCATTTGATGGATCTTGTGGAATGCCAATTACGTCGCCCTTTTTAACGTCATCTAATGATTTCTTTTTACCAGGAAATAAAGCCGCTGGCACTGTTGGAACAGCTGTTAACGCAACAAGAGATGAGCCACTTTCCTTATTGAAGTTGTTCATATATGCTGTATGTTGGTCCACGTTTAAATCTATGCCACCATCAGCTAATGCAACATCTGCTTGTCGTAAATCTGTAAATTCTGTGTCTTCTACTTTAAATCCTTTATCTTCAAGAATTGGCTTAATGGCTTTTAAAAATAATTCACTATAAGGTCCAGGTGACGTGCCGACTTTAATTGTTTTCTTGTCATCTGATGAGCTCGAGTCCGAATTTCCACAAGCCACCAATAAAACAGCAAGCGATAATAATAGAAATGCTGAAATATACTTTTTCATTATAAAGACCCCTTTTTTATTGATGTCTAATTTTTTTAGCTAAATAACTGCCGAGTGATTGGATAAGTTGCACAATAATAATTAAAATAACGACCGTTAAAATAATGACAAATGTATTAAAACGTTGATAACCATATGATATGGCTAAATTCCCTATACCACCGCCCCCAACCGTACCAGCCATCGCAGTTGCGCCAATCAAGCCAATCGTTGCGGTTGTTAGCGTTAATATAATAGAAGCAAGTGCTTCAGGAATTAAAAAATGTCGTACAATTTGTAATGGCTTTGCGCCTAATGATTTTGCTAATTCGATAATTCCCGGATTCACTTCTAATAGAGATGTCTCCACTAATCGTGCAATAAATGGAGCAATATAAATAATGAGCGGAACTATCGCCGCCTCCGTACCATATGTTTTCCCAACAATTAAGCGTGTGAACGGTACGATGGCTACAAGCAAAATAATAAACGGTAATGAACGAATAATATTAATCATTGAATTTAAGATGAAATAAACAATTTTATTTTCTTTAATGCCATTTGGCCTTGTCAGTACTAAAAATAGTGCAAGGGGTAACCCTAATAACGTTCCGATTAATAGCGATACAGAAACCATATAAAGGGTTTCGGTCATGGCTTGCCAAATAATATCAGGGGAAATCCGATTCATATTTTCACATCCTCTACGATGACATTAAATTCTTTAATAAATGCTTTAATTTCTTGAATGATTGGCTCATTTGCAGAAAAAGCGATCGTAAAGATGCCTAAAGTAGTTCCCTCAAGTTCCGTAACATTGGCTAAGACAATATTGCTTTCTACATGATTGAAACGTTTATTTAGTTGATATAATAACGAACTAGCCGTATTTTCTCCTAAAAACTTTAGTCGTAATAACGTATACGTTTGTTGATTTTTTTGATAAAAATCCAGTAGATCTTGTGGAATTTTATTCGGAATAACCGTTTCTACAAAATCTTTAGTAGTCGGTTGGCTCGGCTGACCGAACACTTGAATAACATTTCCAGTCTCAACTAATTGACCATTTTCCATCACAGCTACTTTATTACATAGGTCGCGAATAACTTCCATCTCATGTGTAATTAATAGAATGGTTATATTAAACTGTTCATTGACACGTTTTAACAATGCTAAAATTGATTTCGTCGTTTTAGGATCGAGTGCAGAGGTTGCCTCATCGCATAATAAAATTTCAGGATTTGTGACCAGTGCACGCGCAATTCCAACGCGTTGTTTCTGACCTCCAGAAAGTTGGTTCGGATAATTTTTATCTTTATCTTCTAGCCCAACAAATGAAAGCATTTCCTTCACTTTTCGATCGATGTCTTCTTTACTTTCATTCCGTAGCTTTAATGGCAAAGCGACATTGTCAAAAACATTTTTTGACTCGAGTAAATTAAAATGTTGAAAAATCATACTAATCTTTTTCTTATTTAAAATCTTCTCATTCGAACTTAACGCTTGAATATCCTTGCCGTCTACGATGATTTGCCCAGAAGTCGGATCTTCTAAGCCATTTACCATCCGAATTAATGTACTTTTACCCGCTCCATTATAGCCAATGATCCCGAATATATCTCCTTTCTGAACTTCAAGAGAAACATCATTTAAAGCGACTATTTTCTTTTTCTTTTGATAAAATTCTTTTACGATATGTTTAAAGACAATCAATGTATTATTCCTCCTGATAAATTTGCCACTAAGTTAATCACATATTTTCAGAGATTAATCGATCAAAAAATGACTCGCAATTTTCAGGAACACTTCCCCTGTATTAATTAGTGCTCGTTCATCAAAATCAAATTTTGGATGATGGTGAGGATATTGTGTATTTGGATCTTCATTATGGGCGCCTACATAAAAGAAATTTCCGGGTTTTTCTTGTAAATAGTAAGCAAAATCTTCCGCTCCCAACACCGGATCTTTCTGAATAAAAGCACTCTCTCCAAATTGCTCTTTAATGAATTGCTCCACACGTGCAGCTTCTTCTACTGGATTAACAAGTACCGGATAACCATGTAGGTAATCTAATTCAAACTCTATGTAATTAGTAATCTTTAACCCTTCTAAAATTGCTCGAATTTCCTTTTCAATTTGCGCACGAACATCTTTATTTAATGCACGAACGGTTCCTTCTAAAACAGCAGAGTCTGCAATAACATTGAAGGCATTTCCAGCATGAATACTTCCTACTGTAACAACTGCCGCTTCTGTTGGGTTAATACGACGACTAACAATTTGTTGTAGGTGTTGAACTAAATGAGTTGCCGCAATAATGGAATCTTTCGTTTCATGTGGTCGAGCTCCGTGTCCGCCTTTACCGAAAATTTTTATCGTAAAAGCATCAACTGAGGCCATTATTGCCCCTGAGGCAGTTGACAGCTTGCCAACAGGAAGGTCTGTCGCTAAATGTGCTCCGAACACATAATCTACATCATCCAAAACCCCATCTTCAATCATAAATTTCGCCCCACCTGGTGGCTTTTCTTCGGCTGGTTGGAAAATAAATTTAGCTGTTCCATGAATACTGTCCTTATGTTTTTGAAGAACCTTTGCCACTGCGAGTAAGGCAGCTGTATGCCCATCATGTCCACAGGCATGCATAACGCCAGGCACTGTAGATTTATATGTAACTTCTTTTTGATCCTCGATTGGTAATGCATCGAAGTCTGCTCGAAATGCAACCGTTTTTCCCGGCTCTTTACCTTGAATAATTCCGACGACACCTTTATCACCAACATTCTCTTGCACAGAGATTCCATAACTTTTTAATGTATCCACGATATAGCGAGATGTTTTTTCTTCTTGAAAAGAAAGCTCCGGGTTTTGATGTAAAAAGCGACGATTTTCTACTATCTCTTCAAATAAACCAGTCAACTCTTTTGTCAGTATTTCAATAGTCATTCCTTAACCCTCCTCCTATTAGTTCATCATTCGATATATTCGAACAATTACTACGATTTTAAACACATAAAACCAATAAGTCAACTATGTTTTATTTATTTTGTATTCATTCCTGAAATGAAACAGCCACCTAGCCTCGATTAAACATCGATGCCAGGTGGCTGCAAAAGTCTTATCCTACAGGGATAAAGTGATTAGTTGTCTTCACCTATCGGGTTTTCACCCTATAAAATCACTTTTTTATTAAGTTAATAAACTCCACCTTCCTGCTAATGTATTTTGAATAAGCATCGAATTTATGCCCTTCTCTACTCGTTCAGCTTTTCACCAAGAAGCAAAATATACTTTCTCATAAATTCTTGGATACTCGTAATATGAAGTGGATTACCTTATTTATTATTTTCCTCACATTGCTCAGTAGTAGTGGTATTAAAACTTGCATTATTGTGCTAATATTTACACAAATAAGAATATTAAAAGGAGAACTTTATGAATTCATATGAAAATAAGGTTAAAGTTTTTTTAGACTCTAATAATGTAAAAGCTGAGCACTTCGTATTTAATCAATCATGCCACTCTGTAAAGGAGGCTGCTGAAGCAGTTAATGGTTCGGAAGACGATTTTGTAAAAAATATTTGCATGATTGATTCAAATAATGAATTAATAGTTGCTATTGTAAAAGGAAACAATAGAGCTAGTACAACTCGTGTTGCCAAATCATTAAACATAGAAAAACCAAGACTTGCTAACGGAAATGAAATTATTGAACATACAGGTTTTCCACCAGGTGGAGTCCCTTCTTTTGGTTTTCAAGCAAAGTTTTTAGTTGACCCCAAAGTAACAAGTATGGATTACATATATACTGGTGGCGGTTCTGAAAACTCATTAGTTAAAATAAATGTTCAAGACTTATTAAGAATCAATCAAGGTACTATTATTAAAGTAAGTAAATAGCAATTCATAACAACCGTATAAAATGACGGTTGTTTTTGCATTGTAAGAATAACGCACTCATCTCTACTGTATTGTCGAAAAAAAAAACGCCAGAACTAAAAAAAGAACAGGTTTAACTACTTTATGAAGATAAAATAATCATATGGACAAGAATCCATTTTGAAAAAAATTGGTCAAAATGAATTTTCGTCCAGCTGAATTTTTGTTTCGGTTTTAAAACTAGTTTAATCACTTTCTACCTGTATTGCTCCATAGTTGAGCAAACAAAAAATTGTTCGGGTTTTGTATAGTTACTAGTAGTTTAGAAATTAACGGTTAGCTAAAACTCTTCTCTTAAATATCCATATCAATAATCTTTTAATTCAATCCCGTTGGCAGCTTTAACAACCATTTTTGAAATTAACTTAAACTGCATGACCAAAAGGAAAGGTACTCGTAATATTAAATTACGCAGAAAGATTTTTAAGTTTGATTTTTCAACCATGCTACCAGCAGCCATTAGCCCTATTTTTTGATTTTTCTCAACAAACTTTCTCATCTCTTGTTCGTAAGCTACAAAGGCACGGGAATAATCACCATTCGTGGCTTTAAGTTCTCCAGCTAATACATACGCTCCGACAAGTGCTAGACTAGTACCTTGCCCTGATAGGGGTGATGGGCAATATGCCGCATCACCTACCAAGGCAATTCGACCCTTTGCCCACGTTGGCATGTGAATCTGGCAAATCTCATCAAAATAAAAGTCTGGCGCTTCTTTCATGGTTTTAAGTATATGCGAAGTTTCCCAGCCCATCTGGTCTTCGAAGGCATTTTCTACAAGTTTCTTTTGAGACTCTTCATCATATCGGTCGTACTTCAATGCCTCCGATTGGAATATTAACATACCTTTTGCCTCAGTATTGTCACGGGCACTATACATACCAACAGTTTTGCCTGGCGTTGAATAAAACAATTGACGGTGGTCGAGGTTGAGGTAATTCTCCATGGTAAAAATCGAGATATAACAGCCAAGCGTACGTTTAAACTGTTCTTCGTCTCCAAAAGTCAAAGACCTCACATTAGAATGAAGCCCGTCCGCACCAATGACCAGGTCAAATGTCTGTGGATTGCTATGAATAAATTGTACTTCTGCACCAGCTTCAGTTTCATGTATAGCGGTAATCGAATCTCCCCAAATGTATTTGATGTTATCCTTGGTTAAATCATATAAAATGCTACTAAGATCGTCGCGCATGATTTCGATGTCCAGACCCTGCTGGTTCGCTAGACTTGCTTCACTTATTTTACCTTCAATCTTACCTTTGCTGTTCACAAAGTAAACACCTGTCATTTGTGTGTCAGCTGCACGGACTTGATCGAGTATCCCCATCCGCCTAAGCATCGTAATGGCTGTACCACGTATATCAACCCCGTATCCACCTGAGCGCAATGCGGGAGCACGTTCTATTACCGTCACGTCGAAGCCGTAGTGATGAAGCCAGTAAGCGAGCGCAGGGCCGGTAATACTTGCCCCAGAAATAAGGACGCGTATCGATTGGTTCATGATGATCTTTTCTCTCCTATCCAATAGTCTTAACACCTCCACAGTATATTCACCGTAACAAAAAAATAGGAATTTAAAAAGTAAAGATCCTGCATATCAAAACAAAACATTTGGACCAGACGGATGAATTCGAGCATCCTTAGTAAATCCACATTTTTTTGAGGGAACCATTAACAATTAAAAATCAACATTGAAATTTAATAGAGCCTAGTAATTAAAAATATTATTTTTGGCATCTAGTCAACAAGGAATAATAGATCCGTTGGCTAAAATTGTATAGATTGTCATTAGCTATGTTTTATTTATCTTATATCCATTTACAAAATAGAAATCAAACAGCTACCTAGCCTCGATTAAATATCGATGCCAGATGGCTGTAAAAGTCTGTCTAGTCGACAGGGATATATGTGATTTTTATTATATAATTCAAGTTCAATAGTGATTTTTAAAAAATAGCGAATAAATTTGAATTTTCAGAAATACAATGTTACTATTAATGTACTAAATTTGAAGGGATGATGAATGGACGATGAGCAAATAATTCTATTTTTATACGTAAAATGTATATGCATTTTCAAATAAAAAATAGGATTAGTCTGTCCATTTATTATACTTTTATAATGCTTACCTCTTTGTAGGCTTATTTTGTACACAATAAATTTATTTACTAATCCTTCTGAAGCTATTTTCAGAGGGATTTTTTATTTGTTTTTGCGTTTACATTCAAATTTAAAGGAATGGAATGATACGATGCACAGTAAAACACAAATCTTCGACGAAGTAATTCAAATAATGAAAACAGATTATGCGGGTTATTTGGATAAAAAGCATATTAACCGTCCCGAAAACTATCTCATTACCGAAGATATGACGGATAAAGATTTTGTTGAAACGATACAGTCCTATTTACTCGATTTTAAAGATGGACATTTATCATTTAATGCGAAAAAGGCAGTAATCCCAAATAGAGGATTTAAAGTACGACGCTATCAAAATGCTTTATATGTTACAGAGGTGACAAATGAAACTCGATTACAAATAGGTGATGCAATACTTGAGATTGACGGCTTAACGATCGAAGAATTTGAAATGCTCTATTCGAAAATTTTAGAGGATCCTGTACCAGAAAGACAATATTGGAATGTAGGATTACGACAAGCAAAACGAGTATTAGTAAATCGAGATGATGATAAATTTCTTTTACCATTAGCCACATATGAACGGTCTCCATATGTACCGAGTTACGTCTTTAAAAAGTTGGATAACAAAACAGTGTATCTAAAAATAGCGGATTTTTCACAAGCTCAACCCATTCAGGACTTATTGAACAATCATGAAAGCGAATTAAATAAGTCACATAATTTAATTATTGATGTACGAGTGAACTATGGTGGGAACGACCTTTTTTATTTCCCAATCCTCAATTATGTATTTGATAGGGAATTAAAATTTAAAAGCCTATTTCATGAAGATGAAATGATGTATACAAACTATACGGACCGAAATTGTCTTCTATGGATAAAAGAGTTGAAAGCGTATTTAACACAAGAACTAGACAGTGAAATGCAAAAATGGATTCAAGAAGAAATTACGAAGTTTGAAACAAATTACTCGAAAGGATTGGTGGCAGTTCCAGAAGAATTGGATTATACAATTCAAGGTCAGTCAAACCCTAAAAATGTCTATGTCCTTACAGATGTAACCTGTGGAAGTTCGGGTGATACATTTGTTCAAAATGTTAAGAAGTCACCAAAAGTTACCGTAGTTGGACGCCCTACAATGGGAATTATGGACTTCTTTAATGTAGTAACCGTTGATTTTGATGATTATGAATTTGTTTATAGCCTTTCAAAAATGCATGAAAACTATCATTACAATGATACAGGCGTAAAGCCACACATCTATATCCCTTGGACACCGCAACATTTACATGAAGATATGGATCTAAATTATGTTTTACGTTTATGTCATCAAAATCAAGAAAAATCACAGAAGTGAGCTTCAGGAAGCCCACTTCTTCAGAGGTGGGAGGAATGAAGTGCATTTTTCTTTTTAGAACATACGTTTATATTGTATATTGTGAATAATCAAAAAAGAAAGGGGTGACGGGTAATGACGAAAGGGAAGAAAGATTGTTTTATTATAGAACTCAAGTTACTTGTAGATACATGGCAAAAGGATATCCTATTAAAACGTTTTGAAATTGCCCGTACACTCTATAATACAACTTTGTCTTATGCAGTAAAACAATATACTTTAATGCAAGAATCAAAACACTA
>NZ_JBIWFQ010000018.1:0-122855 GCF_044763105.1 Lysinibacillus sp. NPDC096212
GTTGGATTGGCTTAACTTGGCCTAAAAAATATGGCGGTCAAGAGAGGAGTACTATTGATCGATACATTTTAACGGAAGAATTTTTAGCTGTTGGTCCTCCGGTTGCTGCACATTGGTTTGCTGATCGCCAAACAGGACCACTTCTTTTACGGTATGGAACAGAAGAGCAGCGAGAATATTTCTTACCGAAAATCGTGAAAGGCGAATGCTACTTCGGCATAGGTTTAAGTGAACCAAATAGTGGCTCTGACCTCGCTTCGGTTAGCACACGTGCTGAAAAAGTAGAGGGCGGATGGATTGTCAACGGTCAAAAAATATGGACGAGTAATGCACACCTTTGCCACTATATGGTGACTTTAGTACGGACTAGTCCTTTTGATGGAAAAAGTAAACATGCAGGGCTCAGTCAGTTGATTGTTGATTTACATGCGGAAGGGGTAACGGTTGTTCCGATCAAGTTTCTAACTGGTGAGCATCATTACAACGAAGTATTCTTTGACAATGTTTTTGTACCTGACAATATGGTTGTTGGAGAGATCGGTAATGGCTGGGCTCAAGGATTAGCAGAGCTTGCCTTTGAGCGCAGTGGTCCAGAGCGAATATTGAGTACTTTCCCATTAATCGATGAACTAATTCAAGAGTTAAAGCGCCAAAACAATTTAGAAGGGTTACAGCAAGCGTCTAAAATAATAGCTCGTCTTTGGGGTCTACGTAATTTGTCAATTGGAGTAGCCCAGCTTTTAGAATCCGGTAATGGTGAAGACGTATCTATTCCTGCAGCACTTGTGAAAGCACTCGGTACGAAATTTGAGCAAAGTATTCCTGAAATTACACGCTTAATCGTACAGACTTATCCTACTCTTGACGCGCATCGTAAAATTGATCGCTTTATGGCTGAATCCATTTTACATGCACCAGGTTTCACTATCCGAGGAGGAACTTCAGAAGTACTGTATGGCGTTGTAGCGAAAGGGGTTGTAGCACAATGAGCGAAATGAAAGATATGATTCTTGATGTTGTAGAGCGCATGTTAAAAGAAAAAGTCGATAAAGAGTTAGTCGATACAGTGGAACAAGGTCATTGGGCACCAGAACTATGGGATCTGTTTAAAGAAAACGGGATGACAGCTGTAGCCATTTCAGAAGAAAATGGCGGTGCAGGTGGCGACATAGAGGATTTATTGAATATTGTTCGTTTAACTGGAAAATACGCGGCACCGATTCCATTTGCCGAAACCACATTCGCAAATTATTTATTAGAGTTTACTAGTTTACAAGTAATTGAAGACCTGGCGACGTATATGCTCTGCCCTAACCAAGCCTTTACGTTAGAGAATGGCAAATTAACCGGAGAGGCGATCCAAATCCCTTGGGCACGTCATACAAAACATCTAGTGACACTTGCCTATAGCACGGAGGGTACTCATCTTGTAGAAATCGATTTAAGCCAAGCTGAAATTAAGCTAGGGTCGAATTTAGCAGGCGAACCGCGTGATACCGTGAAATGCCATCATACTAAGGTTTCACAAGTATCTGCTGTGTTATCTCCTGACAAGATACACGCTATAACAACACTCAATACTGCTTTTCAATTAGCACTGATGACTGGTGCCGTCGATAAAATAAATGATTTAACTGTTCAATATACGAAAGAACGTGAGCAATTCGGTCGACCGATTCATCGCTTCCAGCTCGTACAACAGCATATTGTACAGTTAGCAGGTGAAACAGCGATCGCCTTAGCAGCATTTAATAATGTTACAGAAGCCCTTCAGATGAACAGTCAAAATAGTGAGGTTGCTTACGCCAGCATTCGTTTCGAAGAAATTATTCAAGCAGTGACAACAATTGCACATCAAGTACACGCTGCAATTGGTACGACACACGAGCATAGTTTGCACCAATTTACACGCAGACTTTGGTCATGGCGCGATGAAGGAGCCAGCACCTCTTATTGGACTAATTTGGTCGCAACACAACTGCTAGAAAATAGTGGAGATAGTCTATGGGAATATTTAACTTCAAGTAGCGCAAGCTCTCCACTTCTCAAAGTGGAAGGATAAGTAATTAATTTGTGACAAACTACTAATGACATGATAAGGAGTGTTATCAATGACTGATTTACTTTTTGAAGTGCAAGACCATGTAGCCACAATTACATTAAATAGACCTGAGGCGTACAATGCTTTTAGTGAAGAGATGATCGCTAAATGGATTGAAGCCCTTGAAACTGTTCGTGATTCAGAGGACATTCGTGTTGTGATCGTAAAAGGTAATGGAAAATCATTTTGCGCTGGCGGGGATATTAAGGCGATGCAAGCTGGTGAAGGATTTTTCCAAAGTGAGGACGATATCTCTTCTACAGGATTAGCACGAAAAAATTCTCTGTGGAAAAAGATTCAACGTATCCCCCTTCTCCTTGAAGAAATTGATAAGCCCGTTATTGCTCAGGTACATGGGTTTGCAATGGGCGCAGGGCTTGATATGGCCTTAATGTGCGATATACGGATTGCTGCAAAATCCACAAAAATTTCAGAAAGCTACATTAACGTGGCGATCGTTCCTGGCGACGGTGGTGCTTATTATTTACCGAAATTAATCGGCGTCGATCAAGCGTTGGACATGTTCTGGACGGCTCGTGTATTAACTGCTGATGAAGCAAAAGACAAAGGTGTTGTGACATTTGTTGTAGAAGACCATGAGCTTGAAGAATACACATTGAATTATGCAAAAGAATTAGCAAGTCGTCCAACTACCACATTGCAATTCATAAAGCGTGCTGTTTATCAAAGTCAACGAATGGATTTACGTAGTGCCCTTGATTACATTTCATCACAAATGGCTATTGTAACAGAGCTAGATGATTTCAAAGAGGGTGTAAACGCAGTTGTAGAAAAACGTAAGCCCGTTTATAAATGACGTATTTAGGAGGAAGAACAATGCAACCTCTTGAAAATATTCGAGTATTAGATTTATCTCGTGTTTATGCTGCTCCTGCTGGCTCCATGATGTTGGCAGATTTAGGAGCAGAAGTAATTCGCATAGAACATCCAGATGGCTCTGATAGTATGCGTGATTGGGGGCCATTTGTGAATGGTCAAAGTACGTATTATTTATGTGCCAATCGCAATAAAAAATCAATCACATTAGATTTAAAGAAAATTGAGGACAGAGAAAAATTTAAAGAACTTGTCAAAGATGCTGATGTCGTCCTCGAAAATTTTAAAACGGGTGACATGGAGCGAATGGGGCTCAGCTATGAGGAATTAAGCAAAGTGAATCCTAGAATCATTTATTGTGCAGTTACAGGATTCGGTCAAACTGGTCCTCTTTCACACGAACCAGGCTTCGATCCAGTAATTCAAGCGATGAGTGGTTTAATGCATGTCACTGGCTCACCTGAAGGGGAAGCGACAAAAGTTGGTGTTCCTATTGCAGATATTTTAACCTCTAACTATGTCGTCATTAGTATTTTAGCCGCCTTACGAATGCGTGATCAAACAAATACAGGGCAATTTATTGACTTAGCTTTATTAGACGTTCAAATGAGTAGCTTAGCGAATGTAGCGAGTGCTTATTTAAATACAGGCTTTATCTCAGAACGTCTCGGTAATCGTCATAATAATGTTGCGCCGTATCAAGTATTTAACTGTGCGGATGGCCCCCTAATGATTTGCGTTGGGACAGATGGACAATTTAAAAAGTTTTGCACGATGTTGCAACGTGAGGAATGGGCCAATGATCCGCGCTTTTTAACGAATACATTGCGCAAGCAACATGAAGCGGAGCTAGTTCGGATGATTACTGACCTTACCATGACAAAAACACGGGATGAATGGATTACCTTATTACAACAATACAAAATTCCCGGCGGACGTGTGAACACAATTGCAGAAGCACTAGAACAACCGCAATTTATGGCACGCGACATGATTGGTGAAATAGAGCACGAACAATATGGTACAATCAGATTCATCAAAAGCCCGTTAAAGTTCTCTGATTTAGATATTCAATATAAATTAGCACCACCTGTACTTGGAGAACATACAAACCAATTCCAAAAGTCCTCTCTACAAAAATAAAATTGCGCTATAATAGAGGTACTTTAATGGTTCATCACTGATAGTTTGGCATGACATTTTATTAAAAAGTCTGTCATGTGGATAAGTTGATTGGAGTTAAGACTGGGCGACTCCTTGGGGATTAGCGATATAGAGGAACAAAGGCTAAAAGCATCACGTCCTGTGATAACGCCTTCGTGACCAACATCCTGTTGCCCCGAAACCCTGGAGCGAGCAACGCGAGTGAAGCGGCTCATCGGACGCGCCCAGGAAGCTCTGCTCTGCGCGAAAGCGAAGCGGCAGCGGCAAATGTTTTATCTGTGCGAAAGCGAAGCGACAGCAACAAATGTTTTATCTGTGCGAAAGCGAAGCGACAGCAACAAATGTTTTCTGTAGCGAAAGCGAAGCGGCAGCTACAAAGCGCCCAGTCGGGATGGAAATCAACCCCACGTTATGGTGATTAGCCAGTTTATTCTTCATTTTATAAATGCTTTTATTGGCAAAAGCATAACGGCATATATATCTGAAGATAAATCCTCCGGCAGATGTCGAAGAAAATTTTATTACTGTAGGTGACGGGATGAATCAGGAGATTTTCGAAAAAAACTATACAATGTCATCGCTGCACAAAGCTATTAAAGTGTTAAAAGCTTTTTCAAAAGATGAACCTAGCCTTTCCCTAACTGAGTTAAGTAAAAAAACAGGGATCAGCATTTCCAGTTTACAGCGCTTCGTTTCTACCTTTGTATACGAAGGCTTTCTTCACAAAGACGAGCAAACTAAGCGCTACCAATTAGGTCATTCACTTCTATATTTAGGGAATTTGGTAAAAGAAGAATCAAGTCTTATTATTGTTGCAGAACCTATTTTAAAAAAGCTAAACGAAGAAATCGGCGAAAGTGTTTCCATGAATATTATTGATGGATTGGAAAGACGATGTATTTTAAACTACGATTCAACATATCCGCTTTCAACGAAAATGTTTGTAGGTGACACCTCTCCCCTTTATGCAGGTGCATCATCTAAAATATTGCTCGCATTTATGCCGAATGTTGAAGAATATGTGGAGAATATAAGTCTTGAAGCTATCACTGATAGAACGATACTTTCAAAAGAGCAGCTGTTAAAGGAATTAAAGCATACCCGTTTACAACGGTTTGCAAAAAGTAATAGCGAACGTGTGCGTGGCGCATGCTCTATATCTGCACCGATTTTAAATGCTTCCAACCAAATAATTGCATCAGTGTCACTCGTTATACCAGAAGTACGCTTTAGTGACTACGATGAAAATTTATTAATTGAAACTATTCAAAGCGTTGCATTAGAAATCGAAAAGCAATTGTATTGATTGAAACAAAGAATACACCCGAACAGGTTCACTTTTAAAGTGCCCTCTATTCGGGTGTATTGCTTTAACTATTTGGTTCATCGGACGCCCCCAGGAAGCTTTGCTCTGTGCGAAAGCGAAGCGACAGCAACAATTGTTTTATCTGTGCGAAAGCGTAGCGACAGCAACATCAAAGCGCCCAGTCGGAACGGAAATCAACTACACGTTATGGTGATAAGTTAATTATTTACTAATCTCAAGAAATCATCCCAATGACTTAAGCGTGGCAGTTCAACATGCTTGTTATAGGATTGATTTTTTAAAATTACTTTTGTATCCACATCTTGCAGTGTTTCTAATACAGCTGGTTTATCATCTACATAAACATCTAAAGCTAGCTCTTTGATGATCGCCACTTTCTCTGTATCCTGCATTCCGCAGAAAAAGTGACCTTCTGTGATTGGAAATCCTTGTGCTTTCATCCATGCTTGTGTTTGCTCACAATACTGTTTAGGACGTGAAGTAATATAATAAATGTCATGTCCCTGCTGTGCCAAGGCTTGAAGCGTCTCTAGTGCTCCCTCAAAAGAAGGACAATCCGTAAAATAAATGTCCTCTAATGAACGATTCCACATCGCCGCTCCTTCAGCATCTGTTAATCCAAAAGGTTCGTGAATTTCAACTCTTTGCAAAGCTTGAAATACTTCTAGCGCAACATTTTTACCAAGTTTTTTATTATAGAGCGCAAAGGCGTGTGCTCGTAAATCGATGAGTGTGTCATCTATATCAAAGCCAAATTTCATGTTGTTTTTCTTCCCTTCAAGAAGCCTTGTTGATGAAGTTAGTCGCGAATGTTTGCTCTTTTTCAATTTGCATCGCTAATACTTCTTCTATGGCTTGCTCGCGCATTTGTTGAAAATCGTGTACGTTAAAATGAACAAGCGTATCTTTATTTAATAATGACGCAAGACACTCTGCGTCCTTGAGTGCACTATTGAGCCCAAATGCTCCAGTTGGTGTCATCGTGTGAACAGCATCCCCTAATAGCGCAAGCCCCTTTGTTCCCCAGCAGTCACAATGACTACTGAATACATCAAGTAAGACAAAATCTTGCCAGGATCTGATATGTTCGTTTACAGTATCAGATAGTTCCGGGAATTGTTTTAAAAGCTGTTGGATAAATGGTGTAAATGCTTTTTTTCTGAGCTGAGGAAAACTTCCTTGTTCAATATTCCAGCCGATTTGAATGAACCCACCTACTTGCGTAAATAAGGATAGCTGTTTATCACCTATTAATGCCATTTTAATCGATGGCTCCCATCCCTGAGGGGCAGGAATTTTTGCCCACAATAAATCAAAGCCATGCTTATGCTTTTGAATCTCAATGTGCGCTTGCTTACGAATAGTAGAGTAACGGCCGTCAGCTCCGATTATTAACTGACTACTAATTTCAATGGTTTCCCCATCCCTTGATGCAATGACACCCGTATATCTGCCCAAAGAATCAACTATGAGCTTCGTTACCTTCGTATTCAGGAAACAAGAAAAGTGAGGAAAATGCTGTGTTTCTTGTAAAATTCCCTTTAATAGATTGGCTTGCGGTACATGAATCCCTAAATGTCCAACAGCTTCATCAGGGAAAATAGTTTTTATTACTCTACCGTCTGCGTAATATTCAAGCTTTCCCATACGTAATAAGCCGAGCGCCTCGACTGCTTCAAAAAGCTGATGACTTTTTAAAACAGCCTCACCCTCCTCATTTAAATGTTCACCGCGAAATGCCTGCCCAAGTGCTGCGTTTTGTTCCAGTAGAATTACGGAAAGACCTTTTTTCGCTAGTAAGTGCGAAAGAAGTGCTCCACCTGGTCCAGCCCCTACGATACAAACATCTGCTTGATAATTCACTTTCCTTCACCTATCTTTGGATAAGCAATAATACGTAAATCTTGCCCAACCTGCTCAAACGAAGCAAATTCTACATCCCATGCTTCATCCATAGTAGATGGATTTTGACCAGCAAAAGGTGTTAATGATAAACGACCACCGAGAATCTTTGGCGCTATGTAAATCACATATTTGTTAATAGCACCTTGCTGTAAAAATGAAGAGTTGATCGTACTTCCACCCTCTACTAAAATATCCGTAATGCCATTTTGATAGAGTTTTTCAAGCATATCATCAATAACAAGCCCCTCAGAGTCATGTCGAACTGGCAATACAGTCACGCCTTTTTTCTCAAATGCTGTTATTTTTTCTTGACTGGCATTCTCACTACATACAATAATTGTTTTCGCTTCTTCTACATTCAGAACATTGGCATGAGCTGGTGTACGAAGGGAGCTATCCATAATAATGCGCACTGGATTTTTTCCGTAATCTTCTTTTAATCTTGTCGTTAAGGATGGATTGTCAGCTAAAACAGTACCAACACCAACTAAAATACCATCAACCTCATGACGAATACGGTGAACATCCTCACGCGCTGCCTCACCCGTTACCCACTTGGAATGTCCTGTATGGGCAGCTATTTTCCCATCTAAAGTCATCGCATATTTTGAAATAATAAATGGTCGTTTTGTTAGCATATTGTGAATAAAACGTTCATTTAAACGGCGAGCTTGAGCTTCTAAAACACCCACCTCTACCTCAATGCCTGCATCTCGTAACAGTTGAATACCACGTCCAGCAACAGCAGGATTTGGATCTTGCATAGCTACAACCACACGACTAACTGCTGATTCCTTCACTAAATTTGCACAAGGAGGTGTTTTTCCAAAATGCGAACACGGCTCAAGAGTTACATAAAGTGTCGCACCTTTAGCATGTTCTCCAGCCATACGGAATGCATGCACCTCTGCATGTGGTTCCCCTGCTTTTCTGTGTAAACCTGTTCCAACAATGACACCGTCTTTGACGATTACAGCCCCTACTAGTGGATTTGGATTCGTATTTCCTTTTGCACTAGCGGCTAAATCAAGTGCCAATTGCATATATTTTCCATCTGTTGTCATCTTCGTTCCTCCACTCACTTCTCTTCGCGCAAATGTCCAGATTTCTCTACTTTTGTGTCTAAATAAAATCGATTTGTCTCCGTTAATCCTCCCCATAATGGGACATGTCCTTCTGCTGCTAAACCATGTGCCTGTAATGCGGCAAGCTTCTTAGGATTATTGGTAATCAGTGTAACTGGTTTTGAACGAAGTGCAGCTAACACATTAATGGCATCTTCGTAAGAACGAGTATCATCTGGGAAGCCAAGAGCATGATTTGCTTCAACCGTATCTAATCCCTCTTCTTGTAATAAATAAGCAAGAGATTTCGAGAATAACCCGATCCCACGACCTTCATGATCAGCTAAGTAGAAAATGGCACCACAGCCATGCTCCACAATCATTTTCATCGATTCATGTAATTGATAACCACAGTCACAGCGCTGGCTTCCAAAAATATCACCTGTATGACAAATGCTATGCATGCGAATTAAAGCATCCTCTGCATGTGTAAAATCTCCATAAACAAGCACTGATGACTGTTGTAAAAAAGCTAAGTTTGCAGATGCTAACCCATCAATAATTTCCTCTTTTGACTGATTAGCGCCTACTTTTAACCAGTTATACCATTGAAATGTCGCTGAAAATTCACCCTGTTTTACCGGTAATTTCACTGGACCAACTAGGCAAATACTTTCAGTTTCTGAATGCTTCACGATCGTCATTTTGTCTTTCACTATATCCAAAACTTTAGTAGTAATTGTCATATTTTTCTCCAACCTTCTATTGTTAAACAGCTAGCTAAACATACTAGCTGAGCACTTGTATTTTCACACCACTTACATAACGTAACTTAGTTTATAATAATAACTAACACCTGTCAAACTATAGCTCCTATTCTATTTTAAAAATGTATTAGAAACAAAAACTGCTATATTACGTTTTTATCATATACTAATAGCTTATGGAGATGCTATTTTTTCTGTGCAGGCTAGTCTATAATAAGCTGAGGGAACTGTAATGACGAAAGGAAGTTTAGAATGCAATTAGAAAAAAATGTGCAGGTGAAACAGCCAAAATATCAGCAAATTGCTGTCGATCTAGCCTCAAAAATCGTGGAAAGAAAATATCGAATTGGCGATAAAATTTACGCAAGATCATCTCTAGCTAGTCAATACAATGTCTCTTCGGAAACTGCAAGAAGAGCGATTGCTGTTTTGCAAGACTTGGAAATTGTAGAGGCCACTAAAGGTAGTGGGGTTATAATCATCTCATATGAAAAGGCTGCACATTTTGTCCGCCAATTCCATGATGTTCAATCAGTCCATGAACTACAACATGAGCTTATGTCTAGCATTCAGAAGCAGCACCAAGAATTAATAAATCTACAGGAAAAAACCAAACAACTTATTAGTCGAACTGAACATTTCAGATCCGTCAATCCGTTCATTCCTTATCAATTAGAGATGACAGTTGAAAGCCCTTGTATCCACCAAACCGTACAGGAATTGAATTTTTGGCAAAATACATCTAGCACGATTGTCGGAATTCGTCGTAAAAATGAATTATTACTATCACCTGGTCCATATGTGTCCTTGGAAGAAGGAGATATCATTTACTTTATCGGCAATGATGAAAGTTTCGCTCGAGTTCAGAGTTTTTTATATCCAAATTAAAATCCGCATAAACGCTGATATAACAGCGTTTATGCGGATTTTTTCTATTTTGTCGATTTGACAGAAGTAACAACTTTTTGTTAGGGTTAAGTTGTTACTTGTTTATATTTGGGTATCATTATCCTCAAATAGTATATATCTTCATTCAGTGAGTGTTCAAACACCTACTGAAATAGAGGGACTCAGCCTAAAAACGCCTCGTCTAGTGGCGATTTATATGTGCGTAAGTGAAGCAACACCCATTACGCCAAGGCGAAATTGATCTACGAAAGGAGTGGTTCTATTGGAAAAAATTAAAGTGGAACATGTTTCTAAAGTTTTCGGTAAACATATTCCCCAAGCCTTAGAACTCGTCAAGCAACAAAAAAGCAAGACTGATATCTTAAAAGAAACAGGTGCAACAGTTGGTGTATACGATGCAAGTTTTACCGTAAATGAAGGTGAAATCTTCGTTATCATGGGATTATCAGGAAGTGGAAAGTCGACACTGATTCGGCTTTTAAACCGTCTCATAGAACCTACAAGTGGAAATATTTACATCGATGGAGAAAATATTTCTAAAATGGGCAAAGAGAGTTTACGTAATGTAAGAAGAAACAAAATGAGTATGGTCTTTCAAAACTTCGGTTTATTCCCCCATCGTACACTTCTTCAAAACACAGAATACGGCCTTGAAATCAGAGGCATCTCAAAAGAAGAACGGCAAGCAAAAGCAGAGCAGGCTCTCGACAATGCAGGCTTACTTGCTTATAAGGACCAATATCCTAGTCAATTATCAGGTGGTATGCAACAGCGTGTTGGATTAGCACGAGCACTTGCAAATGACCCTGAAATATTACTAATGGATGAGGCTTTTTCTGCACTCGATCCATTAATTCGAAAAGAAATGCAAGATGAGTTACTCGATTTACAAAGCACATTGAAAAAAACAATTTTATTTATCACTCACGATTTGAATGAAGCATTACGTATTGGTGATCGTATCGCCATTATGAAAGATGGCTCAATCATCCAAATTGGTACTGGAGAAGAAATTTTAACAAACCCTGCAAATGATTATGTTAAAACCTTCGTAGAAGACGTCGATCGCTCTAAAGTACTAACTGCTGAAAATGCCATGGTTCGACCTGTATCTGTCAATGTAGATGTAGATGGGCCGACCGTAGCACTTAAAAGAATGCGCGAAGAAACGGTTAGTTTACTAATGGCCGTTGACAAAAATCGACATTTAAAAGGCTATATTACTGCTGACGACGCACGGGCTGCAGCAAAAAGACAAGAACAAACGGTACATTCAATTGTTCAATCAGATATGTTGACCGTTCCACCAGATATGCTTTTACAGGATATATTAGGTTTGATTCATAATTGTCCTACTCCTATTGCAGTTGTAAAAGATGAGCGTTTACTTGGTGTTCTTATCCGGGGCGTTGTCATCGAAGCACTTTCAACTAGCGATGAGGAGGCAGTTGCAAATGAATAATTTTTTAGACAATATTCCAGTTATACCACTGGGACCATGGGTAGAATCAGTTATGGACTGGTTGACGAGTAATTTTTCAGTGTTTTTTAACTTGATTCAAAAAAATGGAAAACTACTCATGAATCAGGTCACTGATTTATTAGTGAGCATTCCCCCGATTATTCTAATTTTACTTGTTGTCATTTTTGCCTTTTTCGTTACCGGCAAAAAATTCGGGCTCGCTACGTTTTCATTACTTGGTTTGTTATTTATTTATAATCAAGGCTTATGGACGCATCTTATGGAAACAACCACGCTCGTGCTATTTTCAAGTATCATCTCAATCATTTTAGGTATTCCTCTTGGCATTCTAATGTCTAAGTCAACTGTAGCAGAAAATGTGATTAAGCCGATACTCGATTTCATGCAAACAATGCCTGGCTTCGTGTACTTGATTCCTGCCGTTGCCTTCTTTGGTATTGGAATAGTCCCTGGTGTATTTGCATCCGTTATTTTTGCCTTACCACCAACTGTACGTATGACGAACCTTGGAATTCGCCAAGTACCAAAAGAATTAGTAGAAGCTGCTGATTCATATGGTAGTACTTCAAATCAAAAACTATTTAAAGTAGAAATCCCTCTTGCCAAATCAACTATAATGGCAGGGATTAACCAAACTGTTATGCTATCACTGTCAATGGTTGTAACTGCCTCAATGATTGGTGCACCTGGTCTAGGTCGCGAAGTATTAACTGCACTACAACGTACACAGGTTGGAAATGGCTTTGTTGCAGGTTTAGGTCTAGTAATTTTTGCCATTGTAATAGACCGCTTAACGCAAAGTTTTAATAAGAAGAAAGCCGTTTAGATAAAGAGACAATTTTTTAGTGAAAGTCTTAGTTCTAGCTTTAGATTTACGTGTTGTAGTTGAATAAAGAAAGGAAGATTCGATGAAACTGAAAACATTAACTAAATTAGGGATGGCTTTAGGGCTTGGCTTTTTGCTAGCTGCATGTAGTGGTGACGATTCAAGTAAGAGCGATGGTAACTCAAAGGACGTCAATCTAGCCTACGTTGAATGGGATACAGAAATTGCTTCCACTAATGTAGTTGGGCAGGTGCTTGAGGATTTAGGTTACAATGTAACATTAACACCACTCGATAATGCAATTATGTGGGAGGCTGTTTCAAAAGGTGAAGCAGATGGTATGGTTGCCGCATGGTTGCCAAATACACATGCCCCACAGTACGAAAAATATAAGGCTGATCTTGATGAGCTAGGTGAAAACCTTGCTGGTGCCAAAATAGGTTTAGTAGTACCAAGCTATATGGACGTTAATTCGATTGAGGATTTAAAAAAGCAAGCAGATCGCACAATTACAGGTATTGAGCCTGGTGCTGGGATTACAGCTGCTACTGAAAAAGCTTTAGATGAATATGATAACTTAGCAGATTGGAATCTATTAACATCTTCATCTGGTGCTATGACAACTTCTCTTGCTAAAGCGATTAAAAACAAAGAAGACATCGTCGTGACTGGCTGGTCCCCTCACTGGAAATTCGCTAAATACGATCTTAAATATTTAGATGATCCAAAAGGCGTTTATGGTGGCGAAGAAACGATTAACACATTCGCTCGTAAAGGTTTAAAAGAAGATCAACCAGATGTTTATTCTGTACTAGATAACTTCCACTGGACATCAGAAGACTTAGAGAACGTTATGCTAGAAATTATGGATGGCAAAGACCCAAAACAAGCCGCTAAAGATTGGGTAGAAGCCAATGCAGACAAAGTGGCTGAATGGACGAAGGATGTTAAATAATTATTAAAAATGCGTGTCTAAAAAGCAGTTTTCAACTGCTGCTTTTAGGCACCTTTTTATATTTACCATGATATGGACACCTCATATATATATATTGATTACGATAAAATACATATTGTGTTAAAATAAATTTATGGTTTATAAAAAGAAAATTATTAGTATTTCAAGTATTATAAAGCTAAATGTAGGTCCAATAAGAGAAACTATTGGTCTTATTGTTTAGAAAATCTATTGTTTGAGTTAAATGCAAACAGAAACTTAATTTAGAATTTTGTCTCACATTATATAAATTGTAAAGGATTTGAACGTAAGATGATCGAATTATTTGCTATGAATATCAATAATTCCATTTGTTTTTCAACGTACAAACAACTAATGCAATTCTTACCACAAAAAAAGCAAGACAAATTAAAAAAATTTACTAGAATAGAAGATTCGATAAGAGGTCTTTTTGCAGAAATATTAATACGAAATATTATTATACAACAAAAACTTAAAAATAATTTTCAATTTGAGTTTGCAACTAATCCTTATGGAAAACCATATTTATCTGATGTAGAAAACTTTTATTTTAATTTAAGCCATTCAGAAGATTGGGTAATATGTGCAATAAATAGTAATCACATTGGCATTGATATAGAAAAAGAAAAGTTTATTGATATTACGCTAGCAAAACAGTTCTTTACAGAAAAAGAATGTGATTACATTTTTTCATTAGAAAACTATCAATTGAATAGATTTTTTGAAATATGGACTTTAAAAGAAAGCTATATCAAAGCAATCGGAATTGGTCTATCTCTTCCTCTAAACTCTTTCTCAATTATAAAAGATAGCATTGATCAAAATTTTATAATTGAGTCACAATTCCAGGACAGAAAGTTTTATTTAAAAAATTATTTAATAGATTCAACCTATCAAATCGCAGTTTGCGCACGTAATTATGATTTTCCTTCTGATATAAAATATGTTGATCCTGAAGATTTGGTGATAGAAGCTTTAAATAATAGCTCACTTAAATATAAATAATGTAACTTTAACTACTAAAATACTTTAAATTAAACATAGTTTTTTATAAAATTCTATATACTGTCCTCACAAATCATTCTTTTAAGCCATTATTCGGATTGTAAACACTTAAACCTATTAGTAGAACACTAGTTAATTAATTATATACGGTGCCGAGTATGATGTTGCTTTTGAAAAACAAACTACTTCTCTGAATTATAAAATTTCTTTACATTCATTTTTATGTAATAAAATAAGGCGCCATTTCAGATTCTTTGAAGTTGGCGCCAATGAGTGAAATTTCGATTTTAAGATGTTGGAGTTATGTAGGCTATAACTCAAATTAATATTTCTTTATATTTTAATAAAGATTGGCCAAATGTCATTGATGCTCCATGGTCACGATATGATGGAACTAACCAATCATTTTCATTTAATGCTAATGCACTGCCGACTTGTGATGCCTCTTGCCCCTCAAATGGTGCATACGTTCCAATCCTGCCCTGCCTCTGTAAACTTACTGCTTTTCTATCGAACTCTCTAATCCTACCAATTCTTTTGTGATGAGAGATTCATAATCCTTATTTAAAAGTTTTCCTTCTTCACACACCACTCTTCTTATTGGAAAATGTTGTTCCAAATAATCCACCCCCTATTTTTTATTCACTCAATATCAAAAAGGTTAATTTTTACAATTAGAGAGTTTAAATCTTTTATAAAATAATAAACGAGTTCAATTTTATATAGTTTGGTAAAGGCTGAATGTCCATTAAATTATTTTCTAGCAATACTAAATTTTCATTCTCTTCAATCTCTCCAAATCCTGAAAATCTATAAGTCATATACATCATTCGATTTTTATTAGTTGGAACGAATTCTGCACGTAGACGTACATTTGCATTCTTAGCTAGATGCATAACATAATTGAGCATAATCGTACCAATTCCCCTGGACATAACTCTGCACGACATAAGTAACAGCTTTATAGTCCATACATATTTATCGCATTCAATTAGTACTACTCCTATTTTCCCATATGCTCCATATTTATCTTTTAAATCAGCTATTAATAATTTATGTCTATCCGATTTACTGAAATTATCCAGTTCTTCATAAGAATAAGTATATCCAGTTGCATTTAACTGATGAGTTCTTACCGTTAACTCCTCTGCTCGCTGTAAATCACCACCACTGACTGGAGATATGGTAAGTTCCATATTAAGGGTTTCTAAAAATTCCGCTTTTGTACCCTCATAGCTTTTTTCTTCTTTATTGCGTTCTATATCACTTAAATACATTTTTCTTCTCATTTTCGAATCTTCTGTTATAAAATTCGGATTCATTTCAGGCAGACTAAGTAAGCCATTTAGATCAGTCGCATCTAGACACATTACTTCTGGGACTGAAAAACTGACTTCCTCTCTTTCGAAAGGCTGATCATCTATAAATGCCAAAGTATCAAGTCCAATATTAATAGACTGGGCTATCTTTTTAATAGCTTCCCCCTTTGAATTCCAGTTAATTTGAGGATAAATAAAATACTCCTCAATACCGAATTCTTTAAGCTTCTCAATTGCTAAATGATGTTCATTTTTACTTGCAATAGATTGTAATATGCCACGCTTATCTAATTCCTCTAAAATTTTTTTTACACCTTCACGTAATATAACATTCTTATCTTCAAGTAAAACGCCTTGCCATATTGTATGATCAAGATCCCAAACAACACACTTCACTTTTCGTTCTTGTGAACTAATCTCTAACATGTTACACCTCCGATAAGAACCATTCTTCTAGTTGTTTCCAATAATATTTTTAGCAATTAAAATTTCATGCATCTGTGTAGTTCCTTCAATGATTTCATTAATCTTTGCATCTCTATAATATCTTTCTACTGAATATTCTTGGCTTAATCCATTAGCGCCATGAATCTGCACGGAATCCCCTGCAACCTTATTTATCATTGTAGAAGCAAAGTACTTTGCATTCCATGTCTCCATAATGGTTTCGGGGTCTCCAGTTTCCTTCAGATAGCCAGCATTTAAACACATTAATCTTGCAGCCTTTACATTAACAACCATTTCCGTTATCATTTTCTGAATTAATTGATTTTGACTTAATGTATATCCAAATTGTTCTCTTTTCTTTGCATAATGTACACTTTCTTCAATACACGCCTGTCCAATGCCAACACACCCCCAAGCAATTGTATATCTACCGTAGTCTAAACAAGAGAATGCGACATGGGATAATCCTATACCAGGTCTACCAATCATATTTGTCTCAGGAATATGGCAATCATCCATGAATATTTCTGCTACCATTGATGCCTTCAAACCCATCATTCCATGAATTCCTTTCGTTGAAAAACCTTGGCTATTTTTTTCAACTAAAAATGCAGTTGGTTTACCATCTAATTTTGCAAAAATAATGAAAATATCAGCTATTTGGCCCATAGTAATCCATTTTTTGCTACCGTTTATAATAAAGTTGCCATTTAAAAGTGCAGCAGATGTTTCTATACTTTTAGCGTCACTACCTATTTTAGGTTCAGTTAAACCAAAAGCTCCTATGCTTTCACCTTTCGCCATTTTTGGAAGCCAATATTCCTTTTGCTCATCTGTCCCCCACTTTTCAATCGCAATGGCTACCATACCATGTACTGTCAACAATGCTCTAGTTGAAGAACATCCTCTTCCCACTTCTTCATTTAATAATCCCAAAGTAATCATGTCGTAGCCTAATCCACCATACTTCTTAGAAATAGTTGCTCCTAAGAACCCACTTTTAGAAACCTTTTCTATAAGTTCGGTAGGCAAATATTCAGCTCGATCATTTTCCCCTGCGTAAGGAATTATTTCAGATTGAACAAAAGCTCTAAAACTTTCTTGATATTTTAATTGTTCTTTTGTAAATTCTATATTCATATTTTCACCATCATTCAATTATTATTTACTTGATTTTCGGTAGTTGTTTCATTGTGCTTTTTACTAATAAAAGAGACAATTGAATCAATCGTTCTGAAATTAGCAAAGTCTAAATCTTTATTTTCAACCTTTATGTTAAATTCCTTTTCAATAAACATAACTAACTGCATTGCGAAGAGTGAATTGACAAACCCTGTTGAAAATATATCTTCATTATCCATTAATTCATGGCTTTTAAAAAACTTAGAAAGATACGTTTTTATTTTCATTTTAGTTTCAGACATTTATTCATACTCCTTTGGACATTTTTTTAATAAGTATAAAATCCTTGACCAACTTTCTTACCGTACAATCCTGCATCAACCATTTTACGTAGTAAAGGACAGCAACGATATTTCGAATCTTGGAAGCTTTCATATAAAACATCTAGTGAATTTACAACAGTATCGAGTCCAATTAAGTCAGCTGTTTCAAGTGGCCCCATCTTATGTCCGTAACACTTTTTAAAAATGTTATCTACATCTTTAGGTGCTGCTACTTGATCCTGTACAACATAGGCTGCCTCATTCATAAAAAGATGAGAGATTCTGTTCGATACAAAACCAGGTAAATCATTAACAATAATGCACTCTTTCCCAATATGTTTAAGAAGTTCTTTTGTTAGAAAAATAGTTTCCTCCGATGTATGATATCCTTTAATAACCTCAATAGTAGTCATAAGCGGTACAGGATTCATAAAATGTGTTCCAATACACTTCTCCGGCCTATTGGTTAATGCTGCTATTTTTGTAATAGGAATACAAGAAGTATTAACTAAAAAAATACAGTTTTCTGTACAAATTTTATCTATTTTTTCATAAACTGATTTTTTAACCTCCCATTTTTCAGGGACATTTTCAACAACAAAATCTACTTGTTCTAATAGCTGGTAATCCGTTGAGAAGTTGACTCTTGATAAAATTTCTTCCGAGTCATCATCTATCTTGTTTTTGTTAAATAAAGCGTGAAAACGAATATTTTGGCGTATTTCTTCTTTTGCATGCTCTAATTTCCCCTCAGAAATGTCTAATAATATGACATTTAATCCCTCCTGAGCAAAATTTTGAGCTACTCCTCTTCCCATTACTCCTGCTCCAATGACGGCTATTTTTCTCATACTAAATTACCCCTTTTTATTTACATAATTTTAATAATTATATAAAAATTCACTTCATATCATTATCGAGCATTCATTCAACAACCTCCTGTATTATCATTTTTTTATAAATATAACCATTTTAATGCTTATTTTTTAACCTTACTATTTTTTTGTATGATAAAAACTTATAATCTGTATTTATCACTCTTGATATTTTAGTAAGGGAGTCATCTAGGCTAACTTCAATAAAAGTAGTTATACCAAAATCAATCATTTTTTCTATTGAGATTTTCCAATTCATTGAGCTTGGCATATTTTTCACTAGTTCTTTCTTTAAGTCAGAAGCACTTTGAAGAACATTTTGGTTAAATACTGAAACTATCGGTATTCTACTATCATCAACCTTTATTTTTTCAACAAGATTTATTAATTTATCAATCCCTTTTTCAGCAAATGGAGTATGGAATGCATAGGGGACATTTATTTTTACAACCTTTATAGCGCCCTCCTCTTCCGCTTTATCCAAAATTTGATTTATATCATTTTTCTTTCCAGCTATTACAATGCAGTACTTACTATTTTCACTAGCAATCTTAACAGTTTCGAAAAAATTGTTTTTTTCAATTAAGTTTACAACTTGTTGGTAATTCAAGCCTATTATAGTTGCCATAGACTCCTCTTGCCTTGAAATACCTTTAGGATATTCATATATAGTTAGTAGCATGTGCAATCCTGTTTCAAAAGAAATAGATTTTCCACATGACATTGCAGTAATCAAGCCCATACTGTAACCTAGAAATATTTTAGGGTTTACACCAATGGAAATATATGTATTAAATACTATATTATCACAGGTGTAGATAGCAATCCAATCATTGAAAAAGTCATCATATTTCGTTTTTTTGGAATAAAATAGATAGTTCCACAAATCTAAATCTAATTCCTTTTCCACAATGGCGCAATATTTACGTAATAATTCTAATTGCTCTTCATCCAGTAAATATAATAAACTTTGATATTCTGATCCAACTCCTTGAAAAAGAAACGCATTTCCACCATCAAAATAATCCACCTTTTCCCTCCTATAATATAATTTTAGACACCATTGTTCTAATATTGGAGTATTCATAGTATTGATAAAAAATGTAATCAATACTATGAATACTTATTCTCCAAAGGCTTAAGAGTTTAATAAGTTTTCTTCCATTATTCGGGCTATCTTTTCAACATTAATATTATTGTTAATAAAAAAATGGTTGCCGTTTAAATCGTATAATTCACAATCTCTATCGCACAAATATTTCCAGCTATTTTTTTGATAGAAATCTATATTATCTTCTGTCCCATTTAAAACAGATATATTACACTGAATCTTTTCATCCCTTTCTTTGTAAACATAATTTTCTACTATCCTTATATCATTTTTTAGAATAGGTAAAATAAACTCTAGTAATTCTTTCGATTCTAGTACCTCATCAGCAATTCCGCCTAACGCTACGATCCTATCCATAAATTCTTTATCAGGCATTTTATGACTAATAATAATATTACCTTTTACATTGGGAGAAAATCTGCCAGAAAAAAATAAATGCTTTGGCTTTCTATTACTGGTATTAATGATTTTATAATATAGCTCATATGTCAAAAGCGCTCCCATACTATGCCCATAAATTGCATATTCTTCTTGTTGGATTTTATCATGTATTTGACAATAAATATCCTCCACTGCTTCATTTAGATTTTGATAAAAACCTTCACAAAACCTTTTTCCTCTTCCTTTTAGTGTAATAGCATGTATTTCTATACGTTGATTTATAAATTTATTCCAATTATGATATATCAGCTCTGAACCACCGGCATATGGCAAACAAAATAAAAGCATCATGAGCTCCCCTTTTATGTTTAACATATTTAGTATTTTTAAAGATCTGTTGATTGAATCACCTTAAAAGTGTTATAAGTTCATTAAATATTTTAAAAGGTTCACTTATAACATTACTTTTATCAGCTGCCTCTTGATTTAAATGAATGACAAAACTATATCCATTATATTTATAAAGAATATTCTGAAACCCTAGTCCATGCCCCTCATGTCCTAACATATCGTTCACATTAAAGATACCTAATCCCATATTCACTTTGTAGTCAGTTGGATAATTCATTGAAATATCAATATAGTCATTGATTATATCTTTGTTTTTTAGTAACACTCCATCTACAAATGCATCAAGCCATATAAGTAAATCACTAGCATTAGATATCATACCTCCTGATGCCCAACTTGCACTTAAAGCATTATTTGTCACATCTTTTTTTTCAGGATTAGTATAACAACGACTAAAATTATATAAATTAGGTAACTCATCTACTAACCTCGTTTGTTCAAGACCCAACTTATTGCATATTCTATTTTGTATATTTTCTTCTAAACTTACATGTGTAATTTTTTCGATAATTAATCCTAATAATATATATCCGGTACTAGAGTAAATCCAAATGTTATTATTAAATGTCTGATCGTATGGTAAAGATAAACCATAGTATAATAATTCTTCCTTAGTCCATTCTCTATTACTTTCTAAACCTTTAATAAAACTAGGATGTTTTACAAAGTCATGTATTCCACTAGTGTGATTTAATAAACTTTTTATTGTTATATTATTAAAATAATCCGCTTTATATTGTTCTAATAATTCTGGAAGAAAATGTATAACAGAATCATCTAAATTTAATAACCCTTCCTCCATCAATTGTAATATTATAGTTGCCACAAATGTCTTAGTAATGCTTCCTATTTTAAAATTAGTAGTAGACTTCATATTTATATTATTCTTTATATCCGCAAGCCCTTTTGAAATAACAGTATTTTGTCCATCAGGAGCTTTTATTCCCAATATCAATCCTGGAGCCTTGTATTTATTTAAAAAAAACGATAAATTGTTTTCTAAACTAGCTATATTTAATTGCTTTTTATTTAAAGAAATAAATTCTAATAAAATTTCTTTATATTTTTTTGCTAAATTAGCTATAGTATCAGATTTATATGCTTTTGTATTGAACGTTAATAATATTTTTAATTTTCCATTGCTTATGTTCCCATTAAACTCCAATTCAAAATGTCTTTCACTATTGATACTAATATTACTTCCATGTTCCTCTTCAATTATCTCGAATATTCTACCTTTATTCTCTAAATCCGTTTCTCCGTGGTAATTAAAACAAATTTGAGGAGTCATGAACCTATCAATATCTTTTTTATTTTCTTCTTCAGTTAAATATTTTAAGATATGATAACCTATACCATTTCTAGGGATAGCATTTCTTATCAAGATTGTTCTATCTAAATAATCTATCAAATTATTAGTTTCTGGAGCTTCTAAAATAATAGGATAGATAGATGTAAACCATCCTACTGTTCTTTGAATACTTACATCATTAAATAAATCTTCTCGTCCATGCCCTTCAAACATAATTGCATTTTCCTTACTTCCAGTCCAATTCTGTAAAACAAACGATAACGCAGATAGTAAAATATTAACAACACTTGTTTTGTATAATTCAGAACATTTTTCCAACAAAGCCTCAGTTTCTTCTAGATTAAGAGATATTTCGTAAGTATCGCTATCTCTCATAGTATTAGTATCATGACTAAAATCAAAAGGAACGCTATTTATTTTTCTTTGGATATTTCTCCAATAGGACTTTTCTTTTAAAAACGCTTCACTATTACTAAAATAATAAAGTTTTTTAGACCATTCTTTGATTGAATTAGATTTGTTAGTTAGTTTAATATCTTTCTTACGTAAAAACTGTTTATATAAACTTTGGATATCATTTATTAAAATACCCCACGATACAGTATCGACTGCCAAATGATGAATTAAGATGTATATATAATCAAAATTGTTTGTTTTAAATACAACTGTACTCATCATTGGACCTAATTTTAGATCTACATTTTTTTGTAATTCCTTTACTTTTTTCAAAAAAATTGATTTGTCCTGTTCTAGATTATCAAGGTAAACAACTTCATAATTAAAAGGATAATTAGACCCTAAGATCTCCCCAACTACTTCATCATTTACTGTTGTAAAGCCCATTCTTAATGAATCATGATGCATTTGTACTTCTTTTAATATATCCCTTAATACATCCACATTTATTTTTTCATTACATTTTAAAAAAGTTGCTTGATGAAAATACTCTGGTTCAATTTTATGTGATTCAAAAAACCATTTTTGAATAGGGGTTAATTTAAACTTACCTACTGTAGGTTCTATTAATAATGAATTTCTTTCAAGTGAATTAATAACTTCTACGATTTTTTTTATGGTTCTGTATTTAAAAATATCACTTAGCTTTAATGTTAAATTCTTTTCATTTAACTTATAAATACATTTAATCGCTTTAATGGAATCTCCACCCAAATGGAAAAAATCATCATTTATCCCAACTTTTTTATGAACAAAAATTTCCTCCCAAATTTCCACAAGTAAACATTCGTATTCGTTTGAGGGCTTTTCATAATTACCTTCTTTTAAATATTTATCTCCCTTTAATTCCTTTAAAATTCTTCTATCTGGTTTACCACTTTGATTTTTGGGTATGGAATCTAATTGCATATAATAAGATGGAACCATGTATTCGGGTAACTCATTCAATAAAAAAGTTCTTATTTCTGATAGAATCATTTTTTTATCAGCTACCACATAACATGCTAGATTGTATTCATGATGCTGGTCCTTTATTGTAACAACCACCGCTTCATTTATATGTCTATTTAGAAGTAATCTTCTCTCGATTTCTTCTAATTCTATTCTATATCCTCTTATTTTTACCTGATAATCCTCTCTACCAACATACTCAATATTTCCATCTGGTAACCATCGAGCTATGTCACCTGTTCTATAAATTTTTTCGCATTCAATATAAGGATTTGGAATGAATTTTTGTTTCGTTAATTCTAGATTATTTAGGTATCCTCGCGCTATGCCAATTCCACCAATACAAAGTTCACCATGAACTCCTATAGGCTGTATTTTTTGATTTTTATCTAAAATATAAATTTTTGTGTTATATATCGGTTTTCCAATAGGTACTGTTTTATTATCTTTGTTTATTCTATAATCTGTCCAAGCTGCTGCACATACAGTAGTTTCAGTTGGTCCATAGGCATTTACATATTGTACTTTACCATTCCATTTTTTTACTAACTCACTATTTGATTCGGAGCCTGCTGTTATTAATAATCTTAAATAGTTTATTTTATGAGGACTTAAATTTGAAGCATAGACAGGAGGCAATGTAGCTACCGTTATTCTATTGATATTTAAAAACGCTTCAAAGGCGTTTACATCATTAATTACATATCTAGGAACAATAAAAAGTGTTGCCCCGGTTAACAGTGCCATGCTCATTTCCCAAACTGCTGCATCAAATGTACAATTTGCAAATTGAATTATGTTATCTTTTTCGCAAATGTTATACTCATTTTCGAAATAGGATTTTAAATTAGCTAAACCTTTATGTTCAACCATTACTCCCTTAGGTCTACCAGTGGATCCTGATGTGTAAATAATATAAGCTAAATCATTTATCTCATTTACATTTTCCAAATTTTCAATACTATTTTTATATACTTTATCATCTGCAACATTGACTGTTTCCTTTTCTTTCAACAAACCTGTATTTATATTCCCCTGCGTTAAGATAATTGCTACTCTACTATCTTCTAGAATATATTGAATTCTCTCTTCAGGGTATTCTGGATCAATAGGTAAATATGCACCACCAGCTTTTAATATTGCTAATATACCTACTACCATCTCTATAGATTGATTGACGAAGATACCAACTACAGTATCGCGTTTTACTCCCTTATCCCTCAATATTCTTGCAAGTTGATTAGATTTCTCATTAAGTTGACTATATGTCACCTTATTATTTTCGTATATAACTGCAATTTGATCAGGTGTGTTTTTAACTTGTTCTTCAAACAATTGATGCATTGGTTTATTCTTGTCATATATCATAGATGTATTATTAAATTGATTTATTTTATCTTTTTCCTTTTGAGAAAGTACATTAATATCTTTCAATTTTCGATCTATATTTTCAATAATTGAATATAAAAGATTGCTAAAGCAGTCACTCATCAATTCTATTGTTTCTCTTTTATAAATTTTTGTACAATATTCAAAACTACAATTCATTTCATTTTTTTCTTCAGTTATATTTAAAGTCAAATCAAATTTCGATGTTTTACCTATATAATTGTATTTTTTTATTTTCAATTCTTCAATTTCAAAATTAGCTTCATCTAAATTTTGATAGACAAACATTGTATCGAATAAAGCATTCCTACTTGTATCTCGATTAATTTCTAGCTTTCCTATTAACTCATCAAATTGATAATCTTGATTATCAAATGCCTTCAAAACCGTTTCTTTAGTTTCTTTTAAAAATTCTTTAAATGTCTTATTTGCCTCAGGATAATTCCTTATTGCAACAGTATTCACAAACATACCCATAAGATTTTGTAAATCAATGTGATTCCTACCGGACATCGGTGTCCCTATAATTAAATCTTCTTGATTTGTATATTTTGATAAAAGAGTTGAATATGCAGCAAGTAAAACCATATATAAAGTGCTATCATTTTCCTTTGCAATCTTTTTTAGTTTATTCGTTATAAAAGAATCTATTTCAAATGTGAGAGAATCCCCTTCAAAGTTAAATTTACTAGGTCTTTTATAATCAGAAGGTAAATTTAATATTGGTAATTCACTTTTAAATACATCAAGCCAATATTTTTCTTGTTTTTTTATCTCCTTTGTATTGAAAAATCCCTTTTGCCAAGCAGAATAATCTTTATATTGTATATCATTCACAATTAAATCTTTTTCATTAACGTAACTGGCTAATTGCTCTAATAAAATATTTATTGACGTACCATCTGCAATAATGTGATGAATATCAAAAATTAGTATATGCCGTTTATTATCTATACTAATGACGCCTACTCTTAATAAAGGAGCCTTCTGCAATAAAAACGGTTTTGAAAATTCTCTAATCTTTTTATCAATATCCATTTCATTTACCACTTGCATTCTTTCTATTTTAAAATCAATTTCTTCAAAATAATGAATTTTCTGTACTATTATTCCATCAACTACATCAAAGCTAGTCCTTAGTATCTCATTATTTTTAATTATTTTTTTTAAACCATCTGTTATTTTCGATACATTCAACTTGCCTATTACTTCCATTGCTTCAGTAATATTATAAACATTACTAGCTGTTTCGAATTCTTGAGTAAGGTATATTCTTTTTTGAGCTGATGATGCCTCATAGTATCTTTTTTCTTGAATCTTTTTAATTTTTCTATACTCTTTTTTACGCACTGAAGATATATAGGAAGCAATATTTTTTATATTTTCTAGGTTAAAAAAATCTTTTATAGGAATATCTATATTTAGTTCTTTATGAATTCTTCCAACTACCTTTATAGCATTTAAAGAATGCCCACCTACGTCAAAAAAACTATCGTTAATACTTATCGTATAATTTATCTTTAAGATGTCCTTCCATATTTGAATTAGTTTTTCCTCGATATCATTTTTGGGATGTTCGTATATGCCTAATTTGCTTTCATCTTCTAATTTATTAAGCTTTAATCTATCAACCTTACCATTAATCGTAAGTGGTATTTTCTCTAATTTAATGAAGTTTGCAGGCATCATATAACTTGGCAATGTTTCTTTTAATTTCTCTCGTATTAAATCTTTACTATAATTACAGTTAGCTACATAATATGCGTATATATATTTATTATCTTCAATCTCTTTTACCAATACGACTGCTTCATTTATTTCATTTATTTTTAATAATGCATTTTCTATCTCACCAAGTTCTATTCTATATCCTCTTATTTTAACTTGATAATCTATTCTCTCGATAAATTCAATATTCCCATCTGGAAGCCACCTTGCCAAATCCCCAGTTTTATACATTTTATCATCTGTTTCATATGGATTTTCCACAAATTTCTTCTCAGTTAAATCGTTTCTATTTATATAACCTGATGCTAATCCCTCTCCCGATATACAAAGTTCGCCCGGTACCCCTATTGGCTGTAATTTGTTATTATTACCGATAACATATAATTTTGTATTTGAAATTGGTCCACCAATCGGAACAAATATATCTTCCTCATCTATATCATTTATTGGATAATAAGTTGCGAAAATAGTACTTTCCGTTGGGCCATATAAATTTATTATTCTATTAGGGCCCAAAAAATCGAATGCTTTCTTTGCATGCTTTAAAGATAATTTTTCCCCACCTATTAGTATTTTTTTAACATTTTGTAGGGATTTTAAATTTAATTCTACTAATGAATGGAATAAAGCAGTTGTAATAAACAATATACTTATTTTTTCTTTTTCTATTAATGATCCTAATTCTTTCAAATCGAGGGTATGATATTTTTCTGGAATTACAAGTCTTGCCCCATTTAATAAAGAACCGAATATTTCGAAAATAGATCCATCAAATACATAACTTGATAACTGTAAGAAGATATCATTTTTATTGATATTAATATAATTTGTATTGCCGACTAGGCGACTGATAACACAAGATTGGTTTATTAATGTTCCTTTTGGCCTACCTGTTGATCCGGATGTATAAATGATATACGCTAGTTCATTCCCTTCAAATGGAATATTAAGGTTATCAGCATTTAATATTTCATTCTCTTTAAGATCAATTTTTATTATTTTACACCCCAGGTTAACTATATCCTTTGAATTTCCCTGTTTTAATAATATTTTACAATTCGAATCTTCTAACATATACTTAACTCTTTCTTCTGGGTATTTATAATCAATAGGTAAATATGCTGCACCGGCTTTTAATATTGCTAAAATTCCTATTATCATTTCTGGGGATTTCTCAGCAATTAATCCAACTACGTCTCCTTTTTCCACGTTATTATCTTTTAGTTTATTTGCGATGATATTTGATTTTTCATTAAGCTCTTTATATGAAAACTTTTCATTTTTAAAAACAATCGCAATATGATCTGGGTTATTTTCTACTTGTTTTTCAAAAATTTCACTTAATGACAGATTTTTAGGAAAAGATATACTTGTACTATTAATGTCTTTCAACTTACTTTTTTCCTTTTCACTTATAATATCAATATCATCTATTCTAATTGTTAAGTTATTTATTACCTTTTGTAATATATTTACAAATATATCTTTTAGAATAAATATCTGATTCTCTTCGACATAATCAAAGCTATTAAATATTAAGGAAATTGAATCTTCTTTTACTCTAATATTTAAAGTAAGATCATTATTTGGTAGATTTAAAATATTTTTTATTTGAAGATCACTATGTAATTCTTCCATTACACAAAATACATTTATTTTTTCGTAAATAAAGTTTCTTTTATACAATTGTTCTAAAGGATAAAATTCATATAAAAAAGAATTAAAAAGAACATTTTTTTCATTAGAAAGAACTTTTTTAAAATCCAATTCTTTAGTTAATAGTTGTTTGGATAAAAGAAACTCATTATTTGCTTGTCTTTTATTATCTTTAATATATGGTGGAATTCCGATCGCAAATTGTGAGTATGAACACATTCTAGATAATGCAATTTTGAATACTGTTAATATTAATGTATATATCATTATATTTTTGTCTTTTGTTAATTGTTTTATTTTATTAGTTATTTCTTTATCAATATCAACTTTTAAGAAATAAGATTCATTGCCCTTTTGATTTTTCTGAAATACTAAACGATCAAATTCAGTTGCTAACATTTCAATCCAAAAACTTTTAGATTTATTTATCACATCAGACTTTACTTCTTTCATTCTAGCTCACTCCTCTTTATAATTGTTCTGAGTTTGTGAAACCTATCAATAGAAATAGATCTTTATAGGGAGAAAATCTTCGCCTATACAGGGATAAATTTGAATTATTTTATTAAGTGAATTTAGTTACTTTATCAAGTATGCCTCGCGATAATTGCGTCGGGAATCGCCCGGAGGCTTTAACTTCTTACAGCGGATGTTTGGACATCCGCTGTAAACAGTCTTAGAACCACTACCTATAGAGGCGGGAGACTGCTGCTGAAAGAAGTTAAAAAGTAAATTCTAAATCTTCTTCGTTTAAATCATTAGATATTACACCATTGTAAATATTCGATAATTCCCCCTCGGTAATCAAGTCAATAGTTTCGATCTTTATATCCAGATTTTTTGATGTTAAATGTATAATGCTCTTAAAGTATTCTATAATTTTCTCAATTGTTGATTCTTTAAATAATGACGTTGCATAACTTAAATTAAACAATAATTCTCCTTCTTTTTCCTGACAAGCAATTGTAATGTTGAATTTTTCTGTATTTTCTTTGAAGGGATATGATGTAACTCTTAAATTATCTAGTTCTATTCTATCTTCCTGCATATTTTGAAGAACGAACATAACATCAAATAATGGATTTCTGTTTAAATCTCCCACCACACCTACCTTTTGAACCAACACATCAAATTGATATTCTTGATTATCAAAGGCCATTAGTGTCTTCTCTTTTACAATGTTTAAATAATCTATGAAATTTAATTCATTATCTACTTTTGTTCTAATTGCTAAAGTGTTTACAAACAAACCAATAACATTTTCCAAATCCTCTGACGTTCTTCCAGAAACAGGCGTTCCAACAACTATATCTTCTTGTTGGCAATATTTTGATAATAAAATATTTAAATTTGCTAATATAACCATGTACAGCGTGCTACTAGTCTTACGTCCTATTCCTTTTAAATTATCTGTGATAGTTTTATCTATTTTAAATTCGATGTTATTTCCTTTAAAGTCTCGTTTACTTGGCACAGGATAGTCCGTAGGGAATTTTGTTTCAGGTAACCTCCCTTGATATTCTCCTAACCAATATTTTTCTTGTTTTTTTAGTTCTTCACTTTTTAATATCTTTAATTGCCAAGCAGAGAATTCCTTATATTGAATTTTTAATGATTTCAACTTTTTGTCTGAGTACAAATCACTAAATTCTTTTGTTAATATCGCAACCGAAATGCCGTCAGATACAATATGATGAATATCAAAAATAATGATATTTCTCTCTTCCTCTACATTTATTACTCCAACTCTAATAAGAGGAGGTATTTTTAAGTTAAATGGCCTTATAAAATTTGCTACCTTTTCTGAAATTTCATCTTCGTTTTTGACTGTTAGCATTTCAATTTTAAACACTAAATCATCTATTGGTTGAATTTTTTGTACTATGTCTTCATCAACAATTTCAAAACTGGTTCTTAATGATTCATGCCTTTCTATTAACTGTCTTATTACTCTATTTATTATATTAAGATCGAGTTTGCCTATTACTTCTATAACCTTTGGCATATTATAAACCGTTCCATTATTTCTCTCTTGTAGCAGATACATTCTTTTCTGTGCAGAGGAAGTTCTATAATATTGTTGTTTAACTGTTAATTTTTCTATCTCTTCGTATTTATTCTTCTCCACTTTGCTAATATATTTAGTGAGTTCTTTTATATTTTTAGCCTTAAATAATTCTTTTATTGGTATTTTTACATCTAATAACTTGTGAATTCTGCCTACCAATATTGTTGCATTTAATGAATGTCCTCCCAAATCAAAAAAGTTGTCATTTATACCTATTCTTTTTACCCCTAAAATTTCTGACCAAATTTCCACTAAATTTTCTTCCATCTTATTTCGTGGAGCAACATAGTTATTTGAAATTTGATCTTCTTTATTTGGATCAGGTAAGGCTTTTCTATTTATTTTTCCATTTGAATTTAGTGGCATTTCTGCAACTTCGATAATGAATGAGGGTATCATGTAGTCAGGCAAGGTTGCTGATAAATAATCTTTAATTTCAGATGTATTTAATTTTCTATAACAGGTTACATATGCACAAAGATACTTTTGAGTATTTTGATCAATTTTCCCTACAACTACTGCTTGTTTTATATTTTCAAGACTCAATAATCTATTTTCTATTTCTTCAAGTTCTATTCTATATCCTCTAACTTTTACCTGATTATCTATCCTCCCTAAAAATTCTATTTCTCCATTTGATAGCCATCTTGTTAAATCTCCAGTTTTATATATTTTCAAACCTTTTTCAAACCGACTTTCAACAAACTTTTCCGCTGTTAAATTTTCTTTATTTAAGTAGCCTCTTGCTACTCCATCTCCACCTATACATAATTCTCCCGGAACTCCTATAGGCACTATTTGCATATTTTCATCAAGAATATATACTTGAGTGTTATTTATTGGTTTTCCAATAGTAAGGTTGTTGTCTTCATTTACATAAAGTTTGCTTGTTGACCAAATAGTTGTTTCAGTAGGTCCATATACATTAAAAACTTTTAAATTATCGTTTCTATCTAATTCTTCAACTAAATTTTTAGGAACTTCTTCTCCACCAATTAGCACTGTTTTTAATTCTTTTATTGATTTTTTAAACTTATTACTTTCTAATAAGGATTTTAATCTGGAAGGCGTACATTGCATTACCTCCACTTTATTTGCAACAATTACTTTTGATAATTTATCTCCATCAATTACTTCTTCCTCATTTACAATTACTATTTTCATTCCTTGAGCAAGTGGTACTAAAGTTTCTAAACCAAAAATATCAAATGAAATTGTTGTAATACATAATATATTTTTATACTCATTTAGGCCTGTTGCAGCTACAATGCCATGTATAAAATTATTTACTTGTTTATGTTCAACCATTACTCCTTTTGGATTGCCTGTTGAACCTGAAGTATATATCACATTTGCTAAATCATGTGAGTTATTTACTATACTCAAATTATTATCATCCAAAGAATAACAATCTTTACTAATATTAATAATACTACCAGTAAACTGTAAATCATCTTCTAATTCCTTGGCTGTTATTAAAATTTCTACACCTGAATCCTCGAGCATATACTCTATTCGACTTCTAGGAAGATTTATATCAATTGGCAGATACGCTCCACCTGACTTTAAAACCCCCATAATACCAATGATCATATGAATGGATCTTTCTACAAATATCCCTACTATCGAATCAGCTTTTACCCCTTTTTCCCTAAGAATCCTTGCTACTTGATTTGATTTTCTATTCAATTCATCATAAGTTAATTTATCATCCTTACATACAACTGCAACTTCATTAGGAACTTTTCTTACTTGCTCTTCAAATAATTGTTGAATTGTTTTGTTTTTAGGATAAATTACCTCTGTATTGTTAAAATCTTTAATAATTTTTTCCTTTTCATTATCTGTCAAAAGTTGAATGTCAGATATGGATAAAGCACTATCTTTAATTATATTTTTTAATATTGTTATAAAATATTTTCCCCACAATGTGACACTATCTTCTTTTAATAAACTAGTTTTATAATTCAAATTAACGTTAAATGCCCCATTGTCCTCGAGAATTTCCAATGTGAAATCAAACTCGGCTATTTTTGATTTATAATCATATGTTTTGATTTCAACATTATCAATGCTAAACATTCTCTCGTCTATATTCTCGTATATAAACATGACATTTATTAATGGGTCTCGCTCACCATTATTTTCTGTATTTAGTTTATTAACAAGAAAATTAAATGGATAATTCATATGAGCATAAGCCTCTAGAGAACTTTGTTTTAACCTACTTAAAAATTCAGTAAATTTCATTTCGTTAGAAATTTGATTTCTCAAAATAATTGTATTAGTAAACATACCAATATTATTATCAAATTTACTATTCCCTCTGTTAGTAACAGGTGTGCCGATTATTATATCCTTCGTTTTTGAAAGCTTGTAAAGTAATACCTTAAATGCCGCAGCTAGTACCATAAACAGTGAAGATTCAGTTTTTTTCGCAAACTGTTTAAGGTCAAAAACCAAATCTGATTCTATCGGCATTTTTACAGTATTACCTGCAAATTGATTAATCGAATAATGGTTGTGATCAAAAGGAAGATTTAACTTTTCTCTTTCACCTGATAATTTTTTTAACCAATATGTTTCATTTTCCTTTATTTCCTCAGAATTTAAAAATTCTTCTTCCCATAAGACATAATCTGAATATTGGTTATAAATTGGCTCCAGATTTTCACCTGAATATAATTTTATTAGTTCTTGACCTAATATATCTAATGAACGTCCATCAGCTATTGTATGATGTAGATCTATTAACAATATTTCCTTTTCCTGTGAAGCTTTAATTAGAGTTACTTTAAACAATGGTCCTTTTGATAAATCAAATTTACTAATATTCTCCTTGATTAAATCATCTAAACTCTGAGATTCTTGCTTTTCAACTTCATTAATTTTAAAATCTATTTCCTCTATAACCTCTTGAACAAATAGATCTTCTTCAATGTATAATTTTGTTCGTAAGCTTTCATGTCTAGCTATTATCATTTGGAACACAGTCTCTAATTTTTTTATATTTATTCGACCTTTTATTTCTAATGTCCCTATTATATTATATGGATCATTCTCATTTATTAGAATAGTTGAGAAAAGCCTTTTTTGATTTAAAGTCATTGGAATTACTTTATGATTCGGAAAAATATTTTTTACTTTTTTTAATTTTGTTTCTTCTGAAAACTCAAAACCACTTTCTCTTAATTCATATATACTTTCTTTTATTTTACTTATTATTATTTCAATATCCTTATAGGAAATTTCTGTATTGAAACAACATGTTCTTCTTTCCCACGTATAAATACCTTTATAATTTAATAAATAAAAGAATAAATCCATTTCTATTGGAAACAATGATGAGTCATATTTTCCATATGATTCAAATTTGAATTGTGAACCAAAGTAACTTATTCTCATAGGAACTCTTTCTCTTCCAAAAAACTCGTTTACTTCTTCTACAAATACCCTCGTTTTTTCATTTACTTCCATTTGTAAATCATTGCCTTTTTCTTTCAAAAGAGAAAGTACCGCATACGCAGCCGCCATACTAAGAGGGTTTTTACAAAATGTCCCAGCAAAAGTTACTGTTTCTTTATCTGGTATAGAGTTATCTCCAAATGACCAGCTTCCTCCGTCTATGCTATCTAAATATACCTGCTTGCCGGCTACAACACCTATCGGAAGTCCACCACCAACTATTTTTCCATAAGTAACTATATCAGCTTCAATTCCGAAATAAGCTTGTGCTCCACCCGTTTGAATTCTAAATCCATTTAGCATTTCATCAAAGATTAAAATAATACCTAATTCTTCTGTTAATACTCTTAATTCTTTAAGGAATTCTTTCGGCTGAAAACCAGGTCTTCTACTTTGTACAGGCTCTACTAATACAGCTGCAATATCATTTTTATTCTCTTTAATATATTCTAATGACTCTTTAGACCCGTAGAGTAAACTTACCGTATCTTTAATATTTCCATATGTTGAACCTAATGAAGTAGGATACGGACCTTCTTCATCTGTATCTGTTAGAATACCATCAAACGTTCCATGATAGGATCCAGAAAATTTTACAATCTTTTCTTTTCTTTTGCATGCTCTAGCAATTCTTAAAGCAACCATTACAGCTTCTGAACCTGTATTACAGAAGGCAACTCTTTCTACTCCGGTTAAATCTTTTATCAATTTAGCTACTTTCCCTGCTAAATCACTTTGCGGTCCTAATTCAAAGCCCTTCTCTAATTGAGCTTTGATAGCATCCGTAATAAATGGAGGATTGTGCCCAAAATAATGGACTCCATATCCTATTGCTAAATCTATATATTCATTTCCATCAATATCCCAAAACCTTGTTCCTTGGGATCGTTTGGATATAATCGGATAAAGTAATTTTTTTAATGTCATCCTAAAATTAAGTGAATTTATCCAATCCGAGAATACAGTATTATACTTTTCTGCATGATTTTTTGAGCTTTTTGTTTTAGTATTATATTTTAAGATAAAATCATCTACAAATTTTTTTTGCATATTATTTAATGAGTCTTCTTCAAAAATCATGGAGTTATTATTTATTTTAGGGAAAACACTCCTTGAATTGCTTGCTGGTTTAGCAGAAAGTTCCTTTCTACTTATATCCATCAAATTTTCTAACTGGGCATGGATATCCTTAATTCGGTTTTCCATATTATTTAAATAATTAACATTTTCCGCATTCTCGTAATCAGTATTTTCACATGAAATATTTGACTGTTGTTTTACAGTGCTCTGTTTAAACATTTCTGATTTAGGTAAATGTTTTTCTATATATTCAGCAATTAAACCTACTGTGTTCAAATTTAATAAGAATTCATTTATAGAAATATTTAATTTATATTTATTATCAATATGTTTTTTAAAGTTTAGTAATAATAAAGAGTCAAAACCTAATGAAAATAAATTATCTTCACGGTTTATCTCCTCTATATTCAATCCAGCTATAATATTAATTATATTTTTTATCTCTAACTCTATATCGTATAAACTTAAAGAAGAGTTCTCTATTGTAAGAGTATTATTCCCAATGGAGCTATTCGATCCACCCAATTTTTCTGAATTTTTATTCAACACGAATTCTTTGTAGTTCTTCTTATTCTTATTTAAATCAATCCAATACTTTTTCCTTTGAAAAGAATAATTAGGGAGTATTACCTTCTCCTTTTTATATTCTTTGTAAAAGGATTTCCAATCAACCTGTACACCATTTAAATATAATAGAGATATAGAATCAAATAGTTGCTTATATTCATTTAAGCCTTTTCTTAATGACGGTAAAAATAGCGCTTCACCATTAATACATTGATTAGCTAATCCACAAAGTGTTGCGTCGCCACCTATTTCAATAAAAATATCGCTTTCTAATTCCTTGGCCGTTTCCATTGCTTTATAAAAATTAACTGTATTGGATAAATGATTGGACCAATAGATTGCATTCCCAAACGTGTCTTTATTTTCTTGCTTTCCAGTTATAGAAGATATAAAAGTTACGTTATTTTCCGAATATTTCACATCACTTATTTTTTCTTTATAACTATCGATAAATTCCTTCATTAAAACCGAATGAAATGGATGTGTAATATTTAACTCTTCTATAAACACTCTTTGTTTTTTTTGGATGATTTCAATAACTTTATCTACTTCTTCACTAAGCCCTGATATTGTTACATTTTCAGAAGCATTTATAGCTGCAATTGAAACATTTTTACATCCACTCTCTTTTATTGACTCGCTTGCAACTTCCACACTTGTTAGTACACCTACCATTTTCCCATCAATATCTAGGGTATCCATTAACATACCACGATGAGCAATCATTTTAATTGCATCATCTAAACTTAAAATTCCAGCATAGCAGGCTGCAGTGAATTCACCTATACTATGTCCAATTACTGAGTTTGCCTTAATACCCAAGGACTCCCAAATTTTGGTTAGTGCATATTCAATAGAAAATATAATCGGCTGCGAATAAATAGCTTTATTCAATAAATCATTATCATTTTCTCCATAAATAATATCTAAAATATTGAAATTTAAAATTTTATAAAATTTTTCATTACATAAATCTAGTGTTTTTTTAAAACCCGATGATTTTTCATATAATGTTTTTCCTATATTCTTATAAATTGATCCTTGACCAGTAAATAAAAACGTAATATTATTCATTTTAAACTTGGAAGAATCATTTTTAAAATGATCAAATTTATCAAACATATTTAATATATCGGCTTTGCTTGATCCATTAGCAGCAAAACGATAATCCATATGACTCTTACAAATATTAGAACTGTAACATATATCACCAATTGACTCATTAGATTTAGACAAATATTCTTTCATATTTATGATAGAATATTTCAATGCCTCTTCATTTTTAGCAGATAAAGTTAACAAGTGATAAGGCAATTCCTTCTCTTCGATATTTACTTTAACTAATGGTGGTTCTTCAATAATTGCATGGGCTAAAGTACCTGTGAATCCAAATGCACTAATCCCCGCTCTCCTAATCTTTTCTCCAGGTTTCCACTCAACAAGTTTATTGACTACTTGTAAATTTCCCCAATCGATTTTAGAACTTTTTTTATTGAAATGGATATTAGGCGGTAGCTGATTATGTTTAAATGATTGGATTATTTTTATTAAACCAGCCATTCCTGATGCGGCTTCTAGATGAGCAATATTGGTTTTCACTGCTCCTATTAACAAGTCATTTTTCTTATCTTTAAATATTTCATTTAGAGCTTGAACCTCAATGGTATCACCTAAAGGGGTGCCCGTCCCATGCGTTTCAATATAATCAATATCATTTATAGTCATTTTAGCTTGAGTTAAAGCTTGTTTTATTACTCTTTTCTGTGCACTTCCATTTGGAGCGGTCATCCCATTTGTTCTTCCATCTTGTCCAACCGAAACGCCCTTTACGATTGCATAAATTGTATCGTTATCTGCTTTAGCTTCGGATAACTTTTTTAGTACTATGACGCCACATCCCTCGCCTCTACCAAAACCATCTGCATTCTCAGTAAATGTTTTACATCTGCCGTCTGCAGCTAATCCGTGCTGTTTGGAAAGACCAATGAATGACTCAGGAGTTAATAACATATTAGCTCCCCCAACAATTGCTAATGAGCATTCGCCCTTTTTTAGACTTTCTACGGCAGCATTTAAAGCCACTAACGAGGACGAACAGGCTGTGTCAAATGTTACCGCAGGTCCTTTAAAATCATAGAAATAGGATAATCTACCACTGGCAGCACCATAGGTTATACCGCCAACAGAATAAGGCGTTATTTTTTTTTCATCACCTGAGAACATATGAGCCCTAAAATAATCACTAGAACTAATTCCTACAAATACTCCCGTATTACTCCCACGTAACTTTTTTATATTTACCCCAGAATCTTCAAGCGCCTCCCAACTTACCTCTAACAATAATCTTTGTTGTGGATCTATAGAGCTTGCTTCTACAGGAGAAATTTCAAAATGTCGATTATCAAATTCATCAACAGGGACATTTAAAAATGCCCCGTATTTCGTATACATCTTTCCAATTTCGTCTACATTATCACTATAATATTCTTTATAATCAAAGCGATCCTTTTTAATTTTTGTTACAGTATCAATCCCATTAGAAAGAATATGCCAAAACTGCTCTGGATTATTTGCACCTCCAGGAAATCTGCAACCGTGTCCTACTATAGCTATATCATCATCTTGGTTTTTTTTAGATAATTCTTCGATTTTCCTAGCTGCTTTTCTCAAAGCTTCCTTGTATTTATTCGTTTCTTGTTCCACAACCATTCCTCCCTTTTTTAGTCTACTAAAGACTCTATTTCTGCTAAAAGGTCATCTATAGTTTCAGAAGTATTTAAGCCGTCATTATTTATGTCATTTTCACTAGTCTCTTCTTCGAAAGATAAAACTTCCATAAGCAGATAATCATTTAACTCTTTTAAAGATGGATAATTGAAAAATACAGAAATATCGAGTTCTTTGCTTGTTAATTTATTTATTTCATTTCTCATAGAGAAAATCATTAATGAGTCCGCTCCCTGTTCTGTTAGTGACTGATCTAATACTAAAAGGGATGCATCATCAAACCCCATTAAAGTCGCTGCAATATTTTTCAATTTTTCTTGTAAATAATCATATCTTTCTGAAAACTTTAACGACCTTAAAACTGATAAGATATTAGCCTCACTATTTGTCTTGTCTTTTTTTCTATTAGTAACATCATCTAAATTTATTAGTTTTGATAAAAATGTAGTCATTTCTTCTAATTTAGTGTTTTCATTATATAAATCCCAGTTCATGTCAGCGACCAGAATAGATGAATGATTTTCATTAAGTAATTTATCAATCATTTTCATCCCTAATTCTGTACTAATGCTATAAATTCCTTGTTTCTCTATTCTTTTCATATTCTCTTCATTTCTAGATGCCATACCTATCTCAGACCATGGTCCCCAACAAATCGATATTGCAGGTAAGTTTAATTTTCTTCTATATTGAGCAAAGATGTTCATAAAATAATTCGCGGTTGCATAATTTGCTTGACCTATATTTCCTATTACAGAAGCAATGGATGACATCATAACGAAAAAGTCCAACTCACAATTCCTTAATGAATGATGTAAATTGTATGTTCCAAAAACCTTACTCATAAACATTTGCTCAAAACTTTCCCATGTTTGATCTCTTATAAGCCTATCATCTAAAATACCAGCTGCATGAACTACGCCTTTTATCTCTGGGAAATTCCTGGTAATATCAGATATTAAAGCAGAAATATCTGATTCTTTACTCACATCAACCTGACATATAAGTACTTTTATACCTCTTTCTTCCCAACTCTTTACCTTGTCAAGAATATCCCCCTTGGGCTTATTTCTGCTTAACAAAACTAAATTACGTGCCCCTTTTTCTATTAAATACTCTGAATAGAGCATTCCGATACTACCCGTTCCCCCAGTTATGAGATACGTTGCTTCAGACTTTATTGCTATATCAAGATTTTTATGTTTTTTCTTAGAATAGGTATTTTTGACCAATCTCGAAACATATCTCTTATTATTGTTTCTTAAACAAACTTGTTTCTCATCGTTTGTTATTATTTCTTTTATAATTACATCATCAATTTCCTCATTGATCATGCTACTATCAACGTCAATGATTCCTCCCCATAATGGATTAAATTCTAGTCTAATAACTTGTGAAAAGCCCCATAAAGTTGATTGATAAATAGAAATTGGACTATTGTCTAAATCATGCACGTTATTAGTTATTACTTTTAAGTTCATTTTTTCAACTAAATTCAAGTCAGTTATGGCTTGTACAAGATGCAATAATTGACTGCAAGCTGTTTTTTCTTTCAATGTCTCTAAAGTTATTTGATTGATGCTTTCTTCATTAGATTCAGAAATAAATAAAATGTTAAACTTTTCATTATCAAATTTATATACTATGTCTTTAAATAGTGTGTAAAAATCTTCTTTTTCGTTATCGGAAATGCAATAGGTATTATCATCCAGTTCCATTAAATTTTTACCAGACAGGACTTTAATAGAATCCATTCCAAGTAAACTCAACTTGTCATATATTTTATTGCAGATTTCGTTATTATTTGAAAAAATAATGAATTTTTCATTATTTTTAAATTCAATATTTCCAAATGATTTTTCCACCCATTCAACGTTATAAAGCATTTGATCGCCACTATAGTTTAGTTCCTTTAGTAGGCTTTTTCGATCTGTGAGTTTTGCCATAATGTTTTCTATCTCAAATACGATCTCACCTTTTTCATTATAAACAGCAATATCTCCAATAACCCCTTCTTTTTGATCATTATTAACCTTTACATGGCACCAATAACTTTCTGCATCTTTATAGTAATACTTAATTTTCCCTAATGAGATGGGAATTGTTGTTTTAAGCACATCTGTTGTCTTTTCAGAATTCATTTTCCTACTTAGTTCAGATACAGCGAACACAGATTGGAATATAGAATCTATTAAGCCTGGATATAATGTATATGATTCTTTATTTGGAATTTCTATCTTCGGATCAATTAAGCAGACCCCTTCACTTTCTCCCCTCCATACTCTCTTAATTCTTTTAAAACCTTCGCCTAAATTAAAGCCAAATTTGCTCATTACATCATAGATATTGAAACCTGATAAGTCTTCCGGAAACATATTTTTTAGATCATCTATATTTATCTTTTTCTCAGAGGTCTCGTCCTTTATTACAGTTAAACTTCCTTGACAATGTGTAGACCAATCTCCATGTTCCGCTTTACTGTCTTTACTTATTATTTGAAACTTCTTTCTTTCTTCATGGATATCTTCTATTAATATTTGCACTGTTCTTTCATCACCCTTACTTGCTATTAAAGGTGAATGGAATTCAACATTTTCAATAATACATACAGATGATTTATAATAATCTTCAATAATTGATACAAGCATTGACATATGCGCAGCAGCAGGAGATATTGCCGTGTCAAAAATAATATGCTCTTTCATAAAGTATGGAGAATTCATTGTAAAGGAGTTCTGATAAACTAAACTATTTTTTAATTGTGGTGTACTAAATCTCTGCCCAATAATTGGATGATAATCATTCCTTATTTGATCTGGTAATTTTTTTTCATGAGAACACACCGGTTCCATCCAATATGGTTTTCGTTCAAATGAATACGTAGGTAATTGAACTCGGTTATATGTTTTATTAATATTTGTTTCGAACTTATCCCAAAGTACCTTTACACCACTACAATACAGTTCCCCTAAACTATAACTGATTTGTTCCCAGTCACTTTTCTTCATATCTAAAGAGTTTAATAATTTTATTTCTCCCCTTAAAGATAATTTTGACAAGGCACATAAAGTTTTATTTGCTCCAACCTCTAAAAATACTTTATCCTCTGCATCCTTTATTGAAGTAATAGAATGATAAAAATCAACCTTTTCTTTAATATGGTTTGTCCAATAATTAGCATCTAAAATCTCTTCTTCCCCTATTGCTCTTGCAAAGGTAGAAGAAATATAGTTCACACTTGATTGATTAAATTTCACCTGTGAAGCAATCTCTTTGAAATCCTCTAAGATAGGTATCATCAAGTTTGAATGGAATGCATGGGAAACATATAATCTAGCTACCTTTATTTTTTGTCTTTCAGCTTCTTTTGCAAGCTCTTCAATAGCATTTTTCTCACCTGATACAACAATATTATTTTCAGCATTATAAATTGCTAGAGATAATGCATCATCATATTTTTCTATTAATTTATTCACTGTATTTTCATTTGCATAGATAGATAACATAGCTCCTTCTCCAGGTGCTGAATCCATTAGTCTTCCTCTTATTGCAACTAACTTTACTGCATCATTTAAATTCATTATTCCTGCTACAACAGCTGCAGCATACTCTCCTATACTATGCCCTAAAACAACACTAGGTTTAACACCCATTTTCTCCCACATTTTACAAACAGAATACTCAATTGTGAATATTAGTGGTTGTGCATACAAAGTCTTTTCCACTTCTTCATTTGTACATTTTCCACTATAAATAAGATCTACTAAAGATTTTAAAAGAAATGGTTTAAATAATTTATCACATTCGTCAAATACTTCTCTAAATGTTGGGTTATTATCATATAATTCTTTTCCCATCCCTACATATTGGGAACCTTGACCTGTAAATAAAAATACAACCTCTGTTTCTTTTTTGAATTTTATTGGTTCATTTATATTGGTAGAAATACCTATTTTATTTCCGTTAATTAAATAAGCTTCCATCCTATTCATTATTTCTTCCTTTGTTCTTCCAGAAACCGTGAATCTATAATCAAAATCAAATCTAGATATATTATTTGTATAAACAACATCTTTTATATTTACACTATCACTCTTCATATAATTCAAATAATTTCGAATATTATCCTGTAATGATCTCTCACTCTTTGCTGATAGCTTTAAAATATAGATTGGGTCACTACTGTTTTTTATTACTGTTTTTTTCTTTGGAGGCTCTTCAATAATAATATGAGCATTCGATCCCCCGAAACCGAAACCGTTTATTCCCACTCTTCTTATTTTCCCCTCACTTTTCCAATCAGAGTTACTTTCCACCACTTTTACCGGGGATTTATCCCATTGAATAAATGGATTTGGGTTTTCAAAATACAAGTTTCCAGGAATTACATCGTTTTTAAATGATAAAAGTACTTTTATGATACTAGCCATACCCGCAGCTGCTTCTAAATGCCCAATATTTGATTTAACTGAACCGATTTTCAATGGGTTTTCTTTCGTTCTATTTTTACCGTATGTTTCAACAACTGCTTTTACCTCTATTGGATCTCCCAGTTTTGTACCAGTTCCATGCATTTCAATGTAATCAATATCCGATTCATTTAATCTGGCATCATTTAATGCCTTTTTAATAACTTTTTCCTGAGCTAAACCATTTGGTGCCGTTAATCCATTACTTTTACCATCTTGGTTTATTGCGGTACCGCGAACTACACCTAATATATTATCATCATTTTTTTCAGCATCTTTTAATCGTTTTAAAATAATAACGCCAGCACCTTCTCCTCTGCCATATCCATTAGCAGATGCATCAAAGCTTTTACTACGTCCATCTACAGAAATAGCTTCTAATTTAGAAAAACATACATGAACAGCTGGAGAAATCATCAAATTAGCTGCTGCTACTACTGCAGTGTCTACTTCACCAGCTTCCAACGCTTTACATGCAACATGTAAAGCTGTTAAAGAAGAGGAACATGCTGTATCAAGGACCATTGAAGGCCCCTCAAAGCCAAAAGTATAGGATATTCTTCCACAAGCTGTACTAAAAGTTGTTCCAGTTAGAGAATATGCATCTATTTTACGTAAATCTCCTGATTTATAATGTGCAAATGAGTATTCTTCTCCCGCAATACCTACATATACACCAGTATTACTACCAAAATAATTACCTATATTTATCCCTGAATTTTCAAAAGCTTCCCAAGTTAGCTCTAATAGCATTCTTTGTTGAGGATCTAAAGCATAAGCTTCTTTTGGAGATATATTAAAAAATTTCGCGTCAAATTGTTCTATTGGAATATTTAGGAAACCGCCTTTTTTTGTATATAATTTTCCAGGTTCGCCTTTATCCGGACTATAGAATTTTTCTATATCCCATCTCTCTTCTGGCATATTGGATATACCATCTTTTCCATTCATTAATATATCCCAAAATTCCTCCGGACTATTTCCTCCTGCTGGGAAACGGCAACTAACTCCAACAATAGCTATAGAATCTTTGTCAGTAGCATTTAAATCACTGTCTAAAAAATTATTAACCGTTGTTTCTTCTTTATTTAACTCATTAAATAAATAATCCGTATATTCATTTATATTCGGATATTCAAATAACGAGGAAACTTGAATGTTAATACCAAATCTTTTCGAAACTTTTTCAATAAATAATGGGATATCTATAGAGGCAAGACCTAAATCAGTAAAAGGCTCATCAGAGTGAGAAATATTTAAATCTAATATATCCTCAATCAAATCTACTAAATACGTTAAAATATTTTGTTTTGAATATTTTAAATTTTTTTCCATTAAATACATTCCCTTCAGTTAAGATATTTTATCTAAGACTAATTCACTTACTGTTTAAATAAATTTGATATACCTTATTTTTGTTTTTAACAGAAATTTCAAATATTTCCTCTACATTCAAATAATTCTGATTATTATTAAGAATAAAAAAGGCTAAGAATATATTTTCCTCCTTAAAGATCGATATAGAAAATAGGTCATCTAAACTTACCTTTGCCTTTTAGATGAAAATTTTATTTTACGACTTTGTAAGAAGAAAAAATTCTAAGCACTTAGCATAACTTTTAAAAACATTAAATTTTAAATATCACTCACCACCATCTTTTTGCCCCAGATAATAATTACAGTAATTCTATAAATATAACTATTATTGCCATTTTTTAAAATGTTATCACAGCTTTTTTGGTTAATCAAACAAAAATGTTAATTTTATCAAATTAAACAAAATCCTGTTGTTTTTTGAAAATTTCTATTTTTTTACAAAATAGGTTGATTATAAAAAAAAATTATGATATATTCCTATTGTTGTGAAATATTAGAATTTTTATATTTATCAATTTTAACCTTCTCTTTTCATATCCTTCATGCAACCACACAAATTTTATTGAGTTACCAATTGTATCTATTCTATTTATTAGACATTATTCAGAAGAATTAACTAAGGTCCTTCTACAAAACCACTCTTTTAAGAAAATTTATCTTCAGTTTGATATGAACTGACTAAAGAAGTAAGGCTTTTACAAATAATGTAATAAAAGCTAACGTACCTAATTTACATGGTACGGGAGGGATAAAACACTTTCAATGGGCTCAAAATTGATAGGTAGTTTATTCCATTTTACTTAAGGAGGAAAAAATTAGTGACTAATAATTTAATTGAATTCAGAAATATTACCAAGGAATATTTCATAGGTGAAGTTCCAATAAAAGCGTTAAATGGAGTAAATTTCATTATTGAGGAGGGAGAGTTTGTTGTCATTCTAGGTGCAAGTGGTGCTGGTAAAAGTACAATCTTGAACATTTTAGGTGGCATGGATACTCCTACTTTAGGAGAGGTAATCGTGGAAAAAAAGGATATTACAGAGTTTAATGAAAAAAAACTAACGGACTACAGAGCAAAAAAAATTGGCTTTGTGTTTCAATTTTATAATCTAATACCTAATCTTACTGCTTTAGAAAATGTTGAGTTTGCAGTTGAAGTTTCTAAAAATCATTTAGATCCTGAAGAAACTCTAAAACAAGTTGGTCTAATTGACAGAATGAATAATTTCCCTTCTCAACTTTCCGGTGGGGAACAGCAAAGGGTTGCAATAGCTAGAGCGATTGCTAAAAATCCATTACTTTTACTTTGTGATGAACCAACTGGAGCTTTAGATTATAAAACAGGAAAATCAGTATTGCAACTTCTTGAAGACATAAATAGAGAAACACATAAATGTGTCGTCTTAATAACACATAATTCAGCTATTGCCCCTATGGCTGACAAAGTAATAAAAGTGAAAAGTGGTGTTATTGAGAATATTACTATAAATGAAAATAAAAAACCTATAAAGGATATTGAATGGTAATGAATAAATTATTTTTAAAATTAATAAGAGACCTGAAATTATATAAGGGGCAATTTATTGCAATTACGTTAGTAATTATTGTAGGAGCATTTTTCTTTGCAGGGTTTTCAACTTTCTCAAAAAATCTCAGTGAATATTCCTCTGAATATTTCGAAAAGACGAACCTAGCTGATTTATGGGTTTACTATGACAATATAACTCCTATAGATGTCCAAAAATTAGGGGAAATTGATGGTATTAAAAATATTGAAGGACGTTATGTTTTAGATGCAAATCAAAAGTTTGATGATGTAAAAACGACTTTAAAGCTACATTCACTCCCTCAAAATAATCGTATTAATCAAATAGTAATGATTGAAGGAAATAGACCAACAGACTCTCATTCAATTGTATTAGATACAGATTATGCAAAAGAACATAATTATTCTGTTGGTGATGAAATAAACCTAAGCACAGCTTATAAAGATATCACTTTAAAAATAAGCGGATTCGGCGAAAGTTCCGAATATACTATAAAATCTAGGGATACCTCAGATTTCCCCCCGAACCATAAAGAATACGGGATAGCATACGTTTCAGAACAAACAATGAGTAATATTATAGGGGAAAATATTTATAATGAAGTCGTTATTGATGTAGAGGATGGATTAGATTTAAATTTAGTTGAAAATGAAATAGAAAAAAGTTCAACTAATTTACATTATTTTTATACATTAAAAAGAGACTTAAATTTAAGTTATAAACAGTTTACTGGTGAAATAAAGCAACAAGAAGAACTTGCAAAAATATTGCCTATTATATTCTTTCTAGTTGCTGCTATCATTACCTTTTTAACAATGTCCAGGCTTGTGGATTCGCAAAGAACTCAAATTGGAATCATGAAAGCATTGGGTATTAAAAATTCAAAAATAGTAACTCATTATCTTGGTTATGCAATAATAATTGGATTTATTGGTGGGCTTGTTGGATCATTGTTAGGGTCAATATTCTTTCCAAAAATATTTATGGACCAAGTAAGAGCAATAATTTCACTTCCTGGCTTTGAAATTCGTATATATTATATCTTTATTTTAATCGCTATAATTTTTTCCATTGCATTTGGTGTTTTAGCATCATTCATGTCTTGTAAAATAATTTTAAAAGAAACAACTACTGAATCATTAAGAGTCAAACCCCCTAAAAAAGTTAAAAAAATATTAATAGAAAGAAATACAACTTTTTGGAGAAAGCTTTCTTACAGTAATAAACTTATTTTAAGAAATATTTTTATTAACAAAAAAAGAGCTATTTACAGTTCTTTAGGGGTTGTCTGCTGTGTCACCTTATTGATACTTGCCTTTGGATATAAGGGCTCTAGACAATTATTAATAGATAAGCAATTTAATGAAGTATATAATTATGATCTTAGGGTTGTGTATAAAACACCTATTAAAAATTTAAGTAGCGATATCCCATATAATGATATTAATTTTAATACACTGGCTCAAACTAGTGTAGTTATTACTAATATTGAAGATAAAAAAGATAGCAATCTACTAATTACAAATAAGGAAAATAATTTAATAAATAATTTTAATAAAGAAGGAAACATATTACCTCTAGATGATGAAGGTGTTATAGTCGCTAAAAGATTTGCAGAAAGATATAAGTTATCTATTGGGGATTCACTTCAATTAAAATTAATAGATTCAAAGTATAAAGGGAAATCTATAGAGGTAAAAATCTCTAATATATCTGAACAGTATTTAAATCAAGAAATATTCGCTACACCGAAGCTCTTATCTAATTTGGGCGTTTATTATGAACCAAGCACACTTCTAATTCAAGGAAAAGACCCAACCAAATTGGACGAAATTTATAAAACCTTTAATAGTATGGGGAATCTAAAAGAAGTTAAGTCTAAAAATGAAATAAAGAAGCTTACTGAAGACGGTCTACAAAATCTATATAATATGATTGTGGTATTAATTATTTGTGCAATTGTATTATCCTTTGCAGCAATATATAACATTTCTGTAATTAATATAACTGAAAGGATACGGGAACTGGCAACATTAAAGGTACTAGGTTACCAAAGAAATAAAATAAATAAGCTTATTTTTATGGAAAATATTTTTATTACTATTTTTGGGGTAATTATTGGAATTCCAATAGGGATTGCTTTATATATGCTCATTATAAAGAAATTCACTCTTGATAATATGGTGTTTCCTATCACACTAGATATAGGATCTTTACTGTATCCAGTAATCATCACTTTTATTGTTACTATTTTATGTAACATATTTTTAAGAAAAACTGTAAAGAAAATTGATATGATTGAATCACTTAAGAGTATAGAATAAACAGGAAATCATAAACCAACCAGTTGTCATTATAAATCAGCAACTGGTTGGTTTATTTTATCTTACAAGATATTGTTTTTTAATATAATAGTTTCAAACATATAGCTGCACCTAAGATAAGAATAATGCATACAATTCGCCGCCAGTCCTTGGATTCATTGAAAAACAACATTCCAAGTAAAGCGCCACCGGCCGCTCCAATTCCTGTCCAAATTGCATAGGCTGTCCCCATTGGTAATGTTTCCATAGCATATGCAAGGCCAGCAAAGCTCAAGGTAAATGCGAAAATCAATAACACCAAATTTTTTATACTTTTAGCATCATTATATTTACTAATCATATAAACACCCATCATCTCACATAGTCCCGCGACTACTAATGCAATCCATGCCATTATTCGTTCACCTCTTTTTCTTTAGGCTCACCTGTCACTAGCTTTAAACCGACGACCCCTGCAAGTAAAACGACAATACATAAAATCTTAGCTAATTTCCATGGCTCTCCGAACAGTAAGCTACCAGAACATACAGTACCCGCTGTACCTAAGCCTACGAATACCGCATAAACAGTACCGACTGGTAAACTTTCTCCAGCCTTAATTAGTAAATAAAAACTAACAAAAATTGCAATAGCGGTACCAATCCATTCGAGTGCATTCCCTGCATGCTTTAAGCCAATAACCCAACCGACTTCAAAAAAAGCAGCAATTATGACACTTAACCATTGTTTGTTCATTGCGAATTCCTCCATTTTATTGTTAAACACGGATGTATACTATTATTGGGCAGTTCCCTTTAAGCAAAGTGCGTGGTTTTCCGGCATACCTGATCAAATTACTAACCTACCCGATCACTTCTTTTCCTTACCCGAGCAGTTTCCTGACCTCCCCAATCACTTCTTTGCCTTACCCGAGCAGTTTCCTGACCTACCCGATCACTTCTTCGGCTTACCCGATCAAATTACTGACCTACCCGATCACTTCTTCGGCTTACCCGATCAAATTACTGACCTACCCGATCATTTCTTCAGCTTCCCTCCCATAGTAGCCAAATAAAAAAAGCCTAAGAAACACTGCTGTAAACAGTATCTCCCAGGCTTTTATCCTTCCGTGTCACAAAATCATTTGTGGTTTTCTCTCGGACCAGACTAGCATTGCTACGGAACCCTAGAAAACTATCATATTTGATTGTACTACTAGTATAGCAAACTATTCAGTCATTTTCTACTCGTACATAACCAACTTTTTCAACAAGTGCTTGCCCCTCATCTGATACAATCCAGTCGATAAACTTCTTTACATTAGGATTATCTGTTCCTGCTGTTACAGCATAAAATTCAGATACGAGTGGGTATGTGCCATTACGAATATTTTCCTTTGTGGGCTCAATCCCATCAATGGACAATAATTTAATTTCTTTGTTATTCACCATTTCTGTTGAGTAAAATCTAAACGTGTAGCCAATGGCATTTTTATAATTACGATATTGTGATACCTCATGAATAATACCACCCATACCTGTCGCAACATTTTCAGCAGGTGCTTCCATGATTGGTGTATCTCCCATCATTCTTTCAAGTGCTGTTTGGCTTCCGCTATCAGCTGGGCGTTGAAAGGCACGAATCGCAGCATTTTCACCACCGACTTCATGCCAATTCGTAATTTTCCCAGCGTATATTTGTTTAAACTGCCCCAGTAATAAATTTTCTACGCTGTTCTTTTGATTGACGAAAAAGACAAATGCCTCTCGCCCAATGGGGGTCATTTCAAATGTAAGACCTTCCATCTCAGCTTGCCTCTTCTGTGATTCAGATGGCGCTGCTACAAAAATCAGGTCAACATCTCCTGAAATCAAATTTTGATAAGCTTCAGGTGTACGACTAACCATCACTCTTCTTTTATCATATGGATAGTAATCCTTTGGATAGGTTGCTTCTACAAAGGCAGCATACAGTGGATACATCGCCGTCGCCCCATCTAAGCGTGGTAGTGACTCAACTAATTGCAATGAAGCCTTTGTATCTGACTTTACTACTTTATTTTGCTCTGTAAACGGTTGATAGAGTGACACATCAATTTCTGCATCAACAGTTGGAATACTCATTTTGTAGTAATATTGAATAGGCTTAATCGAGGCAATCAACAACGCAATGCCCATTACTCCAGCTAACCATATTTTCCGTTTTGTTGTTGTCAACCAATCAAAAATTAAACAAACGAATAGGACAAATAAACATATCGGAACAGTTAAGAGTAGTCCACTAAAATGTAGCCCGCCACTAATCATTAAATACAACCCAACTACTCCTGTGAAAAATAATAATCCGATTAGTACAAAAAGAGACTGTAGCACTTTCATAATCAACGGCTTCACCTCCAAAAAAGTAATTTTATACTAACTATTTTTATAATAGGTTATTTCCGGAAGATAACACAACTATAAATTCTGAAAATTATGTTAAAATAGATGTATTGTTGTAAGGAGGTATTACATATGGCAATTGAAAAAGTACGTGAACATTTAGCACAATGGAATGTTCAACACAAAATACAGGAGCTAAACGAAAGCTCGGCGACCGTTGAACTAGCAGCACAGGCACTCGGGTGCGAGCCTGAACGCATTGCAAAATCGTTATCGTTTCTTGTGAACGATGGCGCGATACTAATTGTTGCTGCAGGCGATGCCAAAGTCGACAATGCAAAATTTAAAGCTACCTTTGGTACAAAGGCAAAAATGCTTGGAAAAGATGAAGTTCTTGAAAAAATTGGACACGAGGTAGGAGGTGTTTGTCCTTTTGGCGTGAATGAGGGCGTTGCTATTTATTTGGATGAATCACTTAAACGCTTCACAACGGTATTCCCTGCATGTGGTAGTAGCAACTCTGCTATTGAGCTTACTATTTCTGAATTAGAAACTTATACACCCTTTCAAGAATGGGTTGACGTCTGTAAAGGCTGGAACGAGTAAAATAAAAATCGGCGAAACTTTATAAAAAAGCCTCGCCGATTTTCAATTTTATCAAGCAATGTTTTTCAAAGCGAAGCATATCTTTAGTAATGTTCAAGGCTTATATAGTTGTTTCATTCTAATAACAGAAAAAGCCTTACTAAATTTGAATTGAGGGTATAAAAATTAGAATAAATATTTTACTTTTTATTACAGAGTATCGCGTGTAAGAAAATATACTGGAGGGCTGGCAATGAAGACTATAGCGGGAACAATCTCTTTATCTGTTTCTTTTACTTTATTCATTTATTTGTTTGGACTAAAACTGGAGCATTCAATTAAATATGACTCTGGATTCTTTTTTCTTCCAATAATTTTACTGATACTTTCTCTTATTTTCTTTAGACAAGACTATAAACGAAAATAAAGATTTACGAGACTAATGTTCCCTGCATGTGGTAGTAACACTCCTCCATTGAGTTTACTTTTTCTGAACTAGAAACCTATATTCCATATCAAGTATGGATTGACGAAGGCTGAAACGAGTAACATGGCGTAATTATCTGCGCAATTATGTCTCGGCATAATTGCGTACGGAATCGGCTTTGTACTTGCACAAAGCCGATTCCGTGACATCCGCCTGAGGCTTTAGGCCAACAGATGTTTTTTGCGCGAAAGCGTAGTGCAACGAAGCGACAGCAACAGCACGAAGTTGGTCATTCAGTCATTGCCACAGGACGTGGCGTTCTTAGACTGAGTTCCTCTATTTCAGCGGATACTCACCACCTATAGAGGTGGGTGACTTCTGTAACTGTCGCTTCGTTTTCGCTACCAAAACACTTGCTGAAAGAAGTTAAAAGTCTCGCCGTTTTTTATTTAATTTTCTTCTCTATATCCAACAGCTAACCAGTGAGAATCCCATTCTGTTATTTGATTGCCTACTCTACATGATAAGCCACATGCACGATTATCAGCGATAAATGAGCCGATTAACCATTTCTTTGTTTGTAATCCATCTTTTAGCTTTATCGTTATAGAGGGCATTTCCACGTACTGCTGATAAATAAACAAATTATCATCATAATGGGTATACGCAGAGGCATTTGTTTTCGTACCATCCCCTGCATAAATTTCTACAGTATTCCCTTCCCGCGAATAGACAGGTTTCTTGACAAACGGCAAGTTTTCCTGAACAAATGGCTCTGCCGAAAGGTACGTTGGCAACATATATTTCTGAATAGCAGCTCGCTCTTCTGCATTAAAAAGAAGCGGATCATCTTTTCGCTCCCAAATCAGCCATAATAAAATTTTCGATTGCAGTACATATGCAGCAGGTGCGTTAATAATAGCAAGCTGCCTGTCTTTTACAAGTTCCAGTAATTGTAGACCTATACGATCACCATCGGAAGACATATCATCTATTAAAAACTCTACTGGGTGTGCAGGACGATATAAAATATCAATTTTCTCCATAGCAGGCGTATAAAGGCCTCGAGCTATATTAGCAGTGTTACTTGAAAAAATGATTAGCTCTTGTATAGGGACATATTCCACATCAAAAGGTATACATTTCTTTAAAAACTGTACCTGACAATATTCCTCATAATCTTCCGCAGCCGTTTTCCCTGTAATGATGATTTTAGGTTTTTTCACATCATTTAAATAATGCATAGCCGCAAAAAGTGCACCAGACAAGGATTTATGTAATGCCGAAACATCATTCGGACTATCAAATCCTAAATGCTGACAAAGCGCTTCATTGATTTCAAAGGTTTCTTGGACAAGAAATGGCGTTTCACCATTTAATTCAAGACATTTTATTTCTCCGTCCTCTGTACAAATAAAATCGAAGCGAGCTAGTATCGATTGTTGCTGTAAATAATCTAATTGGATATATGGCAGCATTTCAGAACGAATGCCTAGTGCTAAAAGTTGTTCATCCGATAAATGCTTAAATTGTTTGCCAACCTTTAAAAATATTTTCCAAAGTATAGTAGATGCATAGTTAATTTCATCGATTTTCTCTTTGGGTAAATCTAGTACATCGTATAAGGCGTACTCAAGGTCCTCAAAGTCTGGAAAGGAATTAGGAAATTTAGAATAAAATGCTTGGCGTTGTTGAAAATAATTGTCCATATTGATTTCTCCTTTTAAGAAGATGAAGAGCCACCTCTAGAGGCACCACCTGAGCCAAAGCCTGATTTTCCAGTGCTGGACGATGAGTGATTTGAATAAGAACTATTCGAAGATGAATCTGAACTATTTGAGAATGAACGCTTGCCACTCGAATAAGAGTTGGAACCGCTTGTATTTGAATTAGAGCTATTTGTTGTTGAGTTATTTGAACTATTAGATGTTGTACCAGACGAATTTTGAGAGCCGTTCGTAGTAATTCCATTTGTATTTTTACTTTCGCTAGCATTACTATGATTCGTACGTGGCACTGCTGAACCGCCACCTCTATCCTCTCTATCTGTACCATCCTTTAGATTGCGGCTTTTATAAATGGCACTTCCTAGCATTGCTCCGGCAGTTGCATACATAAGTCCATTAAAGAAATGATGTGCATAATGAGGCGAATTTTCATCTAAACACTCGAACGAACCATCATCACTTTCTTCCCATTCATCACATGCATTTGCCATGTCGCTGTCATACACACTTTGTAAATCACCACTAGCTGTTGCCGTATTGTTTTCTTCCGTTACATTATTTGTATCAGCTGAAGAGGCAGAGGACTCCCCGACATTTTGACTTTCTGTATTCCCACACGCGGCTAATTGCATAGCCATAAATGATGCTGTTGTGACTGCTATATATTTTTTCATTTGTTTTGCCATTTCGTATTTCTCCTTTATGTCGATACCTAATTTACGAATATCCCCTACTTTAGGTTTCATTTTTTACAAATTCATACATATTATCATAGCACTAAAAACCCCCTGGTGGATTGGAATCATTCATCTCCAGGGAGTTTCGCGCAAAAATATTTATTTAGTCGGTACTGCTTTTCTTCCATATGTCATAAAGCGCCATAGCTTTTCAAATGGCCCCATTTTAAAGAATTTGAACCAGATGACACTAAAGATAATTTGAATGATAAAAATTAAGATTGCAATAATCACCGCATCAGAAGGTGAAACAACTTCAAGCCCCATTAACGACATAAGAGCTAGGCCAATAAAGCTTTGAGCTAAATAGTTTGTAAATGCCATTTGCCCAACTCGTCCAATTGGCTTAAGCAGCTTCGCAATTTTCTTATTTTCTAACAAAACAAATAGACAAGCTAAGTAAAAATACGTTGTCGGAATTACCCCTAAACTAATAACGGAATTTAGATTTTCGTATCCATCTTGAGCTGCAAACCAAATCCATATTGAAATGCCAACAAAAAGTGGGAACGTCACAAATTGTAGCCACTTTATTTGTTTTGAGTATTCACTTACATGACTAATCCAATCAGCTTTTGCTACTAAAAAACCAGTTAAAAACATGATAAAAATAGTAATTGCATCATTTCCTAATAAACCAAAAACAGTTGAAAAGGCTTCTTGATTTGGCATTAATATTTGTCCAAGAATACACAGGATATGAACAGTAATAATCGCAAATAACCATTTACTAATTGTTGAAATCTTTGCATGATAAAAAGGTATCAGTAAGAAACCTATTACTGCATAAATAGCAAGGATTGATCCCCAAAAAACAAAAATATGAACAATGCCAATTAACAATAAAGCTAGTAAACGTCTTGCAAAACGCCATCTTGGCTTATCGCCACGAGCTTCTGCACGCGAAGCAAAAATATAAAAACCTACACCAAAGAGGAATGAAAAAATCGAAAAGAATTTCTTCTCAATAAAAATACCAATAAGCGTACTAATAATACCATTAATTCCACTATAGTCAGGCATCGGACCTCCCTCTACTATTATCTGGTAGGCCGCTACATTAATAAACAAAATGCCAAATAACGCTAACCCACGAATAATGTCTAAGGAAACGATTCTTTCTTTTTGAGGTACGGATGGATTCATTCTTTAAAACTCCTTATCTTTCAAACTTTACTGCACTATAGCTATTTTAGCTTTCCATCCTTACAGCAGTTTTTTTATAAGCTTACAGGAACCTTACATTTTATAGATTTTTCTCATAAGTTAATGCCTTTTTTCTCTTACATTAGTTTTTAATCCCTTTCCAAAAGCAAAAATTTCATATTTTATAGTAACCATTATTTCTTTTAAAAAAGGAGAATAGACGATGTACAGACAACGCAAATTTGGTTTTTGCTACCCTGGATATAAATACTGTGGTCCAGGATGTTCAGGACCAGGTAGACCTATCAACGCTGTAGATTCATGCTGCAAATTACACGACGAATGTTATGCTCGATATGGTAGATCAAGATATTGCGATGAAATGTTCCAAAACTGTTTGCGACCACAAATGAACGCTAATAGTAAAATGGCTAGAGATGCTAGATTGTTTTACAACATCTTCGAAATGCGCAATGGGTTCTTTTAAAGAATAAAGAAAGCTCACGATGTTATTTCTACATCGTGAGCTTATCTATCTGTGCTTTTATAAAAAACAGCATATTTCACTAGATTAGTAAAGCCTAATTTAGCGCCTACATGATAAGATCCATGGTTATCAATATCACAATCCCAACAAGGCTTTATATCGTTTAAAAGGCAATCATCAATAAATTTTTCTGCAATGAAGCTTGCTAATCCTAATCCTCTATAATTCGAATCAGTAACTATATCAATCTCTGCAAATTGCTGCGATTTAAAAATAGAAACCGCTTCGCTAATAATCTTATCTCCATGCTTCAAACAGAATCCAAAACCATTTTCAAGGAAATTACTAGTAGAACCCCAGTACTCCTCATAATATTGGTTGTTAAATTCTAAACAATGATCAATTTGATGTTGCTTGATTTTAATGCATTCGTAGTTAAGCGACTCGTGCTTCTCTCTATTGTTATAAGCATTTTTATCAAAGCTGAAAGTATATCTTTCTAATTTATTCACATAAACGTTTAATCGTTGTTCAATTTTTGTGTTCCAATCTTCTGAGTAAGAAAATAATGTGAAACGTTTATTTTGCTCAATAGATTCTTGTAGTAAAGCTGCGAGTTTACTTATAACTTGCTCGCTGGATGAATCACCATAAACATAGTATATTCCTGATTTGGTTTGAAACAGTAGTGAATGAAGGCTTTCATTGTCGGCATAGACAGCACCTTCTATTACCTGCTCCAGAATACTGTAGACAAATGTTGGCGCCCTCTCTATTGTTTCTTTGACAATCGAATAATTCTCGGTCGTTACCTTAAACATTATCATTTCCCCTATTCTTTTGTATCTCTTCATATAGCATAACATTTTAGCAATTACTAGAATTATTGTATAATAGATACATGAAATTTGAAGGGACTGAATTATGCGCAGATAGCAATATTTTTCATCCAAACTTATAAAAAATTGGAGGTAAAAGTATTGATAGAACAAATTTACACAAAAAGATTATATTTAAGAAAAATGAAGATAGTGGATACACATAGTTTATTTAAAATTTGGTCAGATCCCGATGTGACGAAATTTATGAATATCACTAATTTCACTCATGAACAACAAGCGAAGGAAATGATTGAGCTTTTTGATCAACTAGCTAAGGAGCACAAGGCTATTCGCTTATCAATTATTGAGAAGGAATCCAATGAGATTATCGGCTCTTGTGGATTCAATTCATTTGACTTAGAGAACGCTACAGCAGAAATTGGCTATGATCTCGCTAAAGCTTATTGGGGAAATGGCTATGCGCCAGAATGTATTTCCGCTTTGATTGATTATGCTTTCTCCACTTTAAGCATAACTAAAATTGAAGCAAAAATAGAGCCTTGTAATAGGAATTCTATAAAAGTAGTAGAGAAATTGAATTTTACTTTTGAAGGAACATTTCAGGAATATGAAGAATCAAAAGAATCTTTTTATGACATTAATGTTTATTCTTTATTAAAAGAAAATTGACGTAAAAAAAACGAAGCCAAGAATGTGCTTTTTTCATTTCTATTACTTAATCGGAATCCAAATTTCAAAATAAAAATCCAGGCTAAATGGATTTTTGTCCGAGTACACTCCCTACTCAGCTTTCCCAGAAGGTTTGTTTGTACAAATAAATATGATGTTAAAATTCCCTACTCTTCTTAACCAAAACAGAGTATAGAGACCGTCAGAAAAGACAGACTCTATACTCCGTTTAAAATATATTTAATAAATCAAATGGCTTTTCGATGATATAGTCATACTCCTCTGGCTTTCCAAAACCATATGAAGCAAAAACAAAAGGAATCCCTGCAAACTTTGCAGAAAGCATATCTCCTTGTGTATCTCCTACATAGACAGCGTTTTTAATATGATTTCTTTCCATAATTAATTGAATATTTTCTCCCTTTGATAAGCCTGTACGTCCCGGATTTTCAAAATCGAGAAAATATTTCTCTAGTTTATGATAAGCATAAAATGTTTCTATGTAGCCCTCCTGACAATTGCTCACAATGAACAAGCGGAATTTTTTTGAAAGAGCTAGTAAAGTTTCTTCTAACTGCGGATATAAAATACCGCCATTACGTAATAAATCATCTTGCTCTTGCTGGCAGCATGCTAAAATAAGCTCCATCTGCTTTTCTTCATCAAGATATTCAAATAATACAGCTGCTATTTCTTGAATTTGTAAGCCCATCGTTTTAGATAAATCCTCTTCGGTTATCTTTCCTTTACCGTAAGGAGACCCTTGAACTACCTGCGCCCACGATTGCGCTACTGTTTTTCTTGAATCCCAAAGTGTCCCATCCAAATCGAAAATAATGCTCTCAATGTCCATATGAAACCTCCTTTATTAACATTATACAAAATATGGATGTTGAGAAGAGCAAAATTTCTCATCAGGAGGATTTTATATACGATGTTTACTATGTCGGACTAAACAATATAAAACATCATCACTACAAAAAATGGATTTGGCAAACTAATCGTTTACCAAATCCATTTTATCTTTATTGAATTGGAATCCAAATTTCAGAGTATGAATCAGGGCTATAAGCATCTTCATCAGGGTAAACTTCAAGTTCAGCTGTTCCTGCTGGTTTATATGGATTGGATGGGAACCACTCTGAATAAATCTGTTTCCAAGTATTTTGCATAGCATCTGGCATAGGGCCATGCACCTCAAAGACAACCCACTTCGATGCAGGTATCTCCAACGCTAATAGATTTTCTCCCACTTCCCCTACATGATCCGTAGCAATCCAGTAATCAATGAAACCATTTTGCCCTTGGTCTGTATTTGGTACACAAACACCTAGCGTCCCTTTAATGCTTCCGTTATTTAATTGGATAAGTTGATGATCGAAATTTTTCGAATTCATCTCATTCCAAAAATGAGGAATGTCTTGCAAGTTCTCACCATTTTGACAATTATATGTTCTTTTTACCCCTACTACTTGAAACTTTTCTTTTTCTACGATCTTATACTTCATTGGTTCTGCTCCCTTCAGGCTTACCTGGATGACCAGGCGATTGTATGATTGTAGCTGTCCTTGCTTCTTTCTTGCTTCACTAGGCGTTAGATTATGCTGCTTACGAAATGCCTTTGTGAAAGCTTCAGGAGAGTCGTAGCCATATTTGTAGGAGAGATCGATTACTTTTTGTTCTGTATTTATTAACTCCTGTGCAGCTAATGTTAGCCTTCTACGTCTTATATAATCTGCAATAGACATATCCGTTAAAATCGAGAAAGTCCGTTGAAAATGAAAGACCGAAGAATTTACCTCCCGTGCAATTTGCTCCATTGTGATGTCATCTAATAAATGCTCTTCGATATAATTTATTGCTTTTTGAATCGACTCAATCCAACTCAAGTGCTCTCACTCCTTGTTTATAGCTTATAACATCAAAATTAGTTATTCCTGTCTTTTTATGCTAACTTTGGACTGGTAAAAATGAAAGCTTTATTTTCACCATAGCGTGGTGTTGATTTCCGTTCCGACCGGTCGCTTTGTTGTTGCTGTCGCTACGCTTTCGCACAGATAAAACATTTGTTGCTGTCGCTACGCTTTCGCACAGAGCAAAGCTTCCTGGGGGCGTCCGATGAGCCGCTTCACTCGCGTTGCTCGCTCCAGAGTCTCGGGCCAGCACGATGCTGGTCACAAAGGCGTTATCACAGGACGTGATGGTTTTAGCCTTCGTTCTTCTATTGCTGATCCCCAAGGAGTCGACCAGTCTCCACTCCAATCAACCTATATACATAGAATTAACAAAAATCATACCTATTTTTGGATAATATGGGTTAAAATTAGTATAAAATATTAGATTGGAGGTTTTGATATTGGTTAAATGGCAAGGGGCAGCAGGAATTTGCTTAAATGAAGACAATCAATTATTAATGGTTTTGCAAGGGACTAAAGAAGAAGCAAAAACATGGGCAGTGCCATCAGGCGGCATAGAAACTACTGAAAATTTTGAGACATGTTGTATCCGCGAAGTGTATGAAGAAACTGGATTTATAGTAGACATCGTCAGAGAAGTGTTACATAAAAATAATGATGTAGTAGAAGTTCGTTATTTCGAAACAATCGTTAAAGGTGGACAAATGACAATACATGATCCCGATGAATTGATTTATGAAATTGCGTGGAAATCAAAAGATGAGTTACTAGATTTAACATTAACCTTCCCTGAAGATAGACAATTTCTATTATCATTGTTTCAATAATAGAATCATCATGAATTAGGATGGTTGGTGTTAGGAAGATCCAATCAGAAGCTTAGTACTTGGCATAACCTCTCGCATATATCCACAACCGCGGGTATTTCGCTTCCACCCGCGGGTAAACTCTTATATTTTGTTTATTTCATTTTTACTTTTTCAACGGCCGCTTCATATATCAATTCATCATCAATTTTAATATATTGATTTTTCGCTTCCTTACAATAGCCTTCTTGTTCTAAAAAATCCTTTAGTTTAGATTTCTTCGCAAATATTTTTTCAATGACATTCTTCTCCACTCCAGATTCATCATCTGTTCTTTTAGCAATTGATACCCAATATATTTTCGACAAGTTATTTCCCCCTCCGGAACAATCATTTATAAATAATTAAGGCTGAATGTATAACTGTATGTTCCCCTATATATAACGTATTGTATTTAATATCAACTATTAAATACTCGCTTAAATCCAATAGAGCGTTATTAATATCATGTTCAAATTGTACAATATCATTATTTTGGATCGTTACTACTTGGGTCGCTTGCGTCATACATTTTCCCCCTTTTCTTCTAATCATAGATTAACAGGAAGTATTTGTCACAACAAATTATTTTCGTAGTAAAGCACCTTATCCCCCTTTTTCATTGATAAAAACAGGTAATTAACCATTTATATGGTAAAGTGTAATCTAAGTACTGAATATTCCCCATTTAAAATACATAAAGAGTTTAAAACAATATACTAGATTAAAATGTCCAGCATTCATTAGAAGTAGGTTTTTTCATGAAAATTACTGCTATCCTCGAAAATTCGAAATCAGATAAAAATTTAACAGCAAAGCATGGTTTATCATTGTATATAGAAACTGAACAAATGAACATAATTTTTGATTTAGGCCCGGATCACTCCTATATCAAAAATGCACAAGCTTTAGGTATCGATTTAAACAAAGCGAATGCAGTAATTATTTCGCATGGACATTCTGATCATATTGGAGGATTAAGGTATTTGGATGAAGTAAATAAACATGCTCCCATTTATTTGTCTTCGAATGCATTAGAATCTCATTGGCTAAAAATTGGACCCTATTATCATAATGTAGGAGCAAAAGTTACTATAGAAAATTTCGATAATCGTATGAAGTTTGTTGATGATGATATAGAAATTACAAAGGGAATTCATATAATTTCTTTAGATCCTACAAATGAATATACGAAAAATCTTTATAAAGGGGATAAGAAGAAGTTAGACGATTTTAATCACGAAATCGTGTTAGTGATTGAAAGCGAAAATGGGTTAGTATTATTTAGCGGTTGTAGTCATCATGGAATTGTAAACATAACTAAAACTATAACTAAAAAGTTTCCAAATAAGAATATCAACGCAATTATTGGGGGATTTCATTTAATTGGTCTGCCTATAGTTAACACTTTAGGAAAGCCAAAAGAAGAAGTTATCTCCATTGGCAATACATTAAATGAAATGAAGATTGACTGTATTTATTCTTGCCACTGTACTGGAGAAAAAGGATTTAGCATTCTCAAAACTGTTTTAAAAGAAAAATTACAATCTTTTAAAACTGGGGAGATTATTGAGCTTTAGTAGATATTACAAAATCACCTACCAAAAAGAAATTCAAATTTCACCATTTCATTAATATAAATATTATATTCTTAGCCTAAATGGAGAGATTCACTTGAAAATAATAGAGCGAACAATAATACTATCGTGTGCAGCTATATTCCTATTCATTGTTTTTAAAGCCGTTTATAATGGTGCACTGTCAAATAGATCTATAATTAAACCTCAAAGTTCAAATTATTATCAAATAATTGATAAAGATTTTAATAAAACAGTAGACTTACCTTTTACTAGCATAACTTCGTTTAGAGGTAATTCTAGCTCGATTTTTATGAGTGTAGATCATAAGAGTCCAAATGCTCTAGATAATAAAGTCGTTCAATATGATCGAATGACTCAGAAATACAAAACTATATTTAATAGCAAATTTGAATTGCCATCGATGCAAGGTCTAGAATTAAATGAAAATTGGTTAGTATGGGTAGATGCCGACGAAAGTGGATGGCAGTTGAACCCATATTTTATGAATTTAAAGACGAAAGAAATTCAACCGTTGACAAAAGAAAATGAAGAAGATGTTTTTAATGACTTCCCTGTCCTAATTGGGGACTATGCAGCTTGGATTAAATCGGATAGAAAAGTTGAAAAAGCGGAAGTTATGCTAAAGAATCTAAAAACAAATGATACCGAAAGTATATTTGATTTAAATACTTATACATTTATGAATATGCATTTATCTTCGAAGGATGGAAAAATATTATTTACTGATAAAAAAAATAATTATGGTTATCTGTATTTATACGATGTGAAAAGTAAAGAAATAGAAGAAATAAAAACTAACTATGAATTCATTGGTTGGGCAAGTTTGCTAAATGGCAACCAATTTATTTATCTAACCTTTAATGATCCTAGTGAATCTTCAACCGATGACCAAAAGCTTCTTTTTTATAATATTTCTAATAAACATACCCAAGTCGTTCTTTCGGATGTGGTAACTGTAAATTCCCATTATACAGATTTTAATAATCAAGTGTTTTTTTCTTATAACGATGAAGGTATGAGAAAATTTAAGGTAAAGAATAATTTACTAGTTGAAGATGGGGAATTAAACAAGGAATTAGAAACTCCTAACTTTTATAGGCTTTCTGCTGATAATAATATCTATATTATTAACCAGGACCTTTCATATGAAAAACGTAAAAGCAAATTAATTATCCAAAGTGAGCTAACTAACTAAAAAAATGGCTATCTCTATCAATGAAAAATAGGGATAGCCTTCTTTTTGACACTCATTTCCTTGCATTTTAGATCAAAAAAGTGTCGAAGCCCTAAAGCCCCAACACTCCCCTTCTAATACATTTTCAAATATTCTTCCCGCTCCCAGTTATGGACACGTGTGCGGTATTTATTCCATTCTATTTCTTTAGCAACCGTGAATTTTTCAAAGATATGATCTCCAAGTGCTTCACGTACGGTATGATCCATTTCTAGTTCAAGGAGTGCGTATTCCAATGACGACGGGAGGTTGTCGATACTGTTCAATTCACGTTCTGCTCGTGACATTTTATAAATATTGCAATCTACAGCATCCGGTGGTGTGAGATCTTTCCGAATGCCATCGAGTCCAGATGCTAAAATAACGGCCATCGCTAAATAAGGGTTGGCTGCTGGATCGACAGAACGCAGCTCGATACGTGTTGATAGTCCTCGTGAAGCTGGAATTCGAATAAGTGGTGATCGGTTTTGTGCAGACCATGCTACATAGCAAGGAGCCTCATAACCCGGCACTAATCGTTTATAGGAATTAACAAGTGGGTTTGTTATAGCTGTAAAGCCGTGGACATGTTTTAGTATCCCTGCCATAAAGCTACGCGCTGTTTGGCTTAATTGCAATTCTGCACGTTCATCATAAAACGCATTTTTATCCCCTTCAAATAATGATAAGTTGAAATGCATGCCAGAACCGTTAACACCAAATAGTGGCTTTGGCATAAAGGTTGCATGCAGCCCATGCTGTGCAGCTATCGTTTTTACAACAAGTTTAAACGTTTGAATATTGTCACATGCTTCGATCGCACTTGCATATTTAAAGTCAATTTCATGTTGACCAGGTGCAACCTCATGGTGTGACGCCTCAATTTCAAAGCCCATTTCTTCTAACTCTAATACGATATCACGCCGACAGTTTTCCCCTAAGTCAGTTGGGGCTAAGTCGAAGTACCCGCCACTATCATTTAACTCAAGTGTTGGATGCCCCTTTTCATCTAACTTAAATAAGAAAAATTCTGGCTCTGGCCCTAAATTAAATGAGCTAAAACCTAATTCCTCCATCTCCTTTAAAACCCTCTTCAGATTGGAGCGTGGGTCACCTTCAAATGGTGTACCATCTGGTCTAACAACATCACAGATAAAACGAGCCACTTTACCTTTTTCAGCCGTCCAAGGAAAAATTACAAAAGTATCACGGTCAGGGCTCAAGTACATATCTGATTCCTCAATGCGTACAAAACCTTCAATTGATGAACCATCGAACATCATTTTATTGTCCAATGCTTTTTCTAATTGGCTAACCGGTACTTCAACGTTTTTTATTGTTCCTAATATATCAGTAAATTGTAGGCGAATAAATTTAACATTTTCTTCCTCAACACGACATTTAATATCTTCTTTTGTATAACGTTTCATTTTTCACCACTCCAATGTAATTTTAATTAACACGATTCTTTTGTAACTGTTTTTAAAATACATTAAAAGGATGTAAAACACAATATCTATGTAAGGTTTTATTACATGCATTTTATCGAATATATTAATCTTTTTTTCAGATGGATAGAGCCCCCCTCCCCTTCCTACTTATCATTTAAGTCTTTAGACTCATCATACGGTAGTTTAACTAAAAAGTTTTTGACTTTGTTGCTTGAAGCAAGAACTTTATTTCCATATTTTATATCACATTAGTCTTGTATAATGTCATATTTATTGGTAAATTTATAGCAAATTAGAATTTCTATTTTATTCATCAGATAAGTAAATAGGGCGTATATATAATAGTCGGAAATTATCATATCCATTTTACCTTGGCGCAATTGCGTCCGGGGTTATATCTTCTGTTAAAGATACATAAGGCGGTGAATGTAAGAAGCATGTCAGTATTAATTATTGGCAGCGTAAGTAATGATGTATTACGTCTGCAAAAATATTTTCATCGTATCGACATCAAAAATATTCATTGCTTTACAACAACTGACGCAGCAATGAATTATTTATCAGATTCTTTGAAAGAAGAGCTAGAAATAATTATTCTCGATGCAAAAATGACACTTAAAAATTGCGAGAACATTTGTCAACAAATTGACGAACTAAAAAACTGGATCGATGCCCCTATCCTCCTTTCTACTACTTACGAAAAAAGCATTACAATTGATAGGGTTTTTGAAGCTGGGATTTTCGACTTTATTTTAAAACCATTTGATTTCACTCAGTTTAAAACCCGGATTCAGGTGGCCCTTAAATATCAGAAGGAAACCAAGCTACGAAAGCAGCAAGAAAGTATGATTCAAAAAGATTTAATTGTCGCGAAGAAATTTCAAAAAAATGCACTATCTCCTCCATTGAATCTTGAGCATATTCAGATCGATGGACTTTATGTTACATCCAACACACTAGGAGGTGACATGTACTGCTGGTTTAAGATTAATGAACACTTAACTGCCATTCTTCTTTACGACGCAATGGGACATGGCATTGCCGCATCACTCGTTACAATGTCCATTAGATCTTTGTTAAAGGGAATAATTACGAAATTAATTGATCCAGTTTTAGTAATTCGAGAACTTAACCGCCAAATTTACGAGTTATTTTCTGATGAAGATATGGACCGTTTTTTAATGACAGCTATCTACATACTCATTGATACGAAAAACGGAACTGTACACTATGTTAATGCGGCTCATCCATCTGGTTTCTTATTTGGAAAATACGGCGAGACGGTGTTCCTCCCAGCAAATACACCTATATTAGGGCTATTCCCGACCATTCCTATTAATAAAAAAAGGATACCTTTATCCGGATGGCATCGCATAATACTTTATACGGATGGATTATTGACAATCAATGATCAACAAGTTGTTGATATGGATTTTTTCCATTCCTATGCATCACACGATAATGGCTATGCCTTGGAGAAATTTTCCCAAAAATACGATTTATCCGATAATTATTACAACGATGATATAACAGTAGTTTCAATAACAATTACATTACAGGGTCGGTGATTGATGATGGAATTCATACTCAATGTAAATCCTGATACACAAGCTATAGCTTATGTAGATCAAGTTATAGAGAATTATACAAATGTATATAATTTACCTTTTAAAAGAGAATTACGATTTGTCGTACATGAATTAGTTATTAATGCTGTGGAAGCTGTTAAGAAAAATGATCCATATTCCGAAAAGGCTATTCAAGTACACGTATCTCATTCTAATAAAGAAATAAAAATAACAGTTACTGATGAAGCGAAAGGAATCGCTGAAAAGGATTGGGATAAGGCTCTACAATTTGATTTAAACGAACTGGATTATTCAGATCGTGGGCGAGGTTTATTTTTCGTTAAAAATATGGTCGACCATATTTGGTTTGAAAATATTTCTGAAACGAAATTTTTAGTTGGTATTTCAAAAAAGATTCATGTATAAAGTTAACGTAAAATTGGAGGAATTTTCATGAAGCTGTCAATCCGAAAAAAAATGAGCCTGTTAATATTCGGGTGTATTTTGCTACTCACTACACTTTTAGCAGGAATAAATTTTTATGTTGCCAAAAATAATCTTTTAGAAAGCGCAAATACAAAGCTTTTATCAGATATTCAATTGAGCTATGAATATTTAGATGCTAAATTCCCTGGAGAATGGTCCATTAAAAATAATCAATTGTATAAAGGTGACGTCAAAATAGTAGACAATTTTGAGGTAGCTGATAAAGTCGGAGAGCTAACAAACGGAAATGTCGTCTCAATCTTCCAAAACGATACTCGCATTAGTACAAATATAGTCGAGAATGGAGAACGTGCATTAAATACAAAGGTTTCTGATGAAGTTGCGAAAGTTGTATTAGGAGAAAAAAAACGTTTTATCGGATCAGCAAATGTCTTGGGGAGTATGCATCAAGGAGCCTATGACCCAATTTTAAATAGCCAAGGAGATGTTATTGGCGTATGGGCAACAGCTGTACCTACCGCTCCATATATAAGTATTGCTACAAAGTCTGCACTTGAAAATGTAGCGGTCTCCTTAGGAATTGCCATTTTAATGATTGTTGGGATTAGTTGGTTTTTACAGCGACAAATCATCACACCCATTAATATTTTAAGTACAAATGCCAAAGATTTAGCAGATTTAAATTTAAATGTAAAATTATTAAACCCAAAAGGTAAAGATGAGATTGCTGTTTTAGCAAATGCTTTTAGTGATATGAAGAATCGATTAACGGAAACGATGACAATCGTAGCTGGTAGCGCCAATCAAATAGCTAACTCATCGCATTCATTAGCAGAATCATCACATCAAACAAGTGAGGCTTCTAACCAAATCGCACTTACGATGAATGAAATTGCAGTCGGTACTACGACTCAATCTGATCAAGCTGAACAAATAGTGTCTATGATGCAAAAAACAATTGAAGAAGTATCGACCAGTTTACAAAAAGCCGAGAATACGTTAAATAGCGCTATAGAATCGACCCATTTTGCACGCCAAGGTGAAGAGGCGATCAATGAAGCTATAAAACATTTAAGCGATGTCACACAAACAGTGTCTTACGCAACAGATTCTATCCAAAAACTCGGTAAACGCTCTGAAGAAATTGGCGGCATTATTACTGTTATTACGGGTATTGCGGATCAAACAAATCTACTCGCCCTCAATGCAGCCATCGAAGCAGCACGAGCAGGTGAGCAAGGAAAAGGCTTTGCCGTCGTTGCATCAGAGGTACGCCAGTTAGCTGAACAATCAAGTTTAGCATCAGGACAAATTACAAATCTCATTAAAGATATTCAGGCTGAAACCTCTGTGACAGTTCGCACGATGGAAAGTAATCTACTAGCAGTAGAGGAGCAAGTAACAATTATCAATAAAGGAGGAACTGCATTAAAAGAAATCGTTGAAAAGGTCGAAGAAACAGAAAACGGCGTTGAGCAGATGAAGGCTGCATTTACGAATGTAAACAACAACTCCTTAGGGGTTCAACAAGCCATTCAAGATATTTCCCGTATCATTGAAGACTCCGCTGCAGCAACAGAGGAAATTGCCGCAACATCGGAAGAACAATATGCAACTGTGGCAGAAATTACACAAAGTTCAGACGAATTAGCATCGATTGCCGATAAATTACAAAACGAAGTCAATAAATTCAAGTTTTAACTTCTATAGAATTAGAATTTCCTTACATGAAAAAGAAAATGGAGGCGCTATAGTATGGATCAGAAGAAAATTGCGATGGTTATTGACACAAAGTCTGATTATATTTTGATTGCGTTTACTGGCGATTTAGAATATGGGTCGATTGAAGAGATTAAAATTGAGCTTCAATCGTTAAGCTTGGAAACAAAGCATGGATATATTATCGATATGCAAAAGGTTACAAACATCGATAGTACCGGCTTTGGCATGATTGTCAATTTCGCAAAGAAAGTATCTGTAAAAGAAAAGAAAATCGCCATTATTGTTGTCGATGATTTCATTCGCAATTTGTTTGCTATTTCACAAGTCGATAAAGTATTCCCTATTACTAAAAGCGAAGAGCGAGCAAGACAGATCATTAAAGAAGGCTGGTTAGGTGAACTATCACTTAGCGAATACTAACCCTATCGTTGTCCCCCAAACATAAAAGTAAGTTGCATTCCTATTAAACGGAATGCAACCTACTCTTTTTAATACTGTAAAAGCATATTTACAAACACAACGATAATGACAAAAGGTACTACTATTAACATCAGCAGTCGATACGCTGAATAGAACCCCTGGCCCATTTGACTTCCTATTAATAATTCCTTCTTCACAAATTCTTTATCAACTACATACGCAATAAAGATAGCAATCAATAAGTTACCCAACGGAAGCATTAAATTAGAAACTAAAAAGTCAGTTGCATCAAAAATTGTTTTTCCAAAAATTGATACATCAGCTAATGTACTTGATGAAAGTGCTGCAGGAATCGCTGCAATAAAGACTACTACACCTAGTAGCATCGTCAATGCAGAACGAGACATACGTCCCTTCTCCATAAATGCCGCTACGATAATTTCATATAAACTGAAGGAAGAAGTTAGCGTTGCGAATAAAAATAATAATAAAAACATCGCTAAGAATATTTCACCAAATGGCATTTGACTAAATGCTGTTGGCAGAACCGTAAATAATAAGCCTGGTCCAGATGCCGGTTCTAAATCAAAAGCAAATACAACAGGGAAAATGGCTAATCCTGCTAAAAACGATACAAGCACAGTGAGAAGAACAACAGAGCCTGCGGAATTAGGTAAGCTCACATCTTTCTTTAAATAGGAGCTGTACGTCACAAGACAAGAAAATCCTACTGCTAAGCCAAAGAAGGACTGCCCTAACGCTTCCAATATAGCCTTTCCAGTTATATTAGAAAAGTCAGGCCACAAGAAGAATTTAACCCCTTCCATTGCTCCATCTAATGTTAAAGCCCTCACAACAAGCACAATAAACATAATGAATAATAAAGGCATCATCCACTTATTGGCCTTCTCTATACCATTTTGCACGCCAAGTGAAATGACTAATACATTTACTAGCGTAAACAGCCCTAAACCTAGCAATGTAATCCAAGGTGTTCCTACAATCTTTGCAAATAGTTCACTAGGATCCACGGAAGGATCAATAACAGCCCCAGTCACACCAAGGCCACTATATATAAAAATCCAACCTCCTACAACACTATAAAAACTTAATAATAAAAAACAGCCGAGCACACCCATACGACCAACCCAAGCCCAACCTGTTTTAGTAGGTGCAATTTTTTTATAGGCAGTCACAGCCTCAGACTGTGTACCACGACCTAAAATATATTCTGATAATAACATCGGTAAACCAATCAACAATGTAAATAGCACAAAAATCAGGAAAAATGCTCCCCCGCCACTTTGTCCAGTAACATATGGAAGCTTCCAAATTGCCCCCAGTCCGATTGCAGCTCCAGCCGATGCTAAAATAAAGCCTAGTTTACTAGACCACTGACTCTTTTTTTCACTCATCTCTTCAAACTCCTCTAACTTACTCAACTCTTCCTTATTCTACAATAAAATAATACAGTCGACTACATTAATTCTATATGTTACTTTTGCGTAATATTATCCAACACCTCAACCATTCTACATAAAAAACCTCGAACGCTTAACAGCTCGAGGTCTCATCCTAATTATTTTGTTAAATACATAGAACGCTGATGATCAATCCATTTACGCATTGTTGTGAATAGTAATGCCATGATGATAGTAATTAAAATACCTTTCACAATGTTAAATGGCAAAATACCAGCTACGATCATTTTATATAGTGAATCACCTACAACAGGCTCCATACCTAAAAAGTAAGTGTACATAGGTAAAAATACTGCATAGTTAAGGATGCTCATTCCTACTGCCATTACAATTGTTCCAGCAGCTAAACCTCCGATAAGGCCCTTAACTGTTTTGGAGCGATTAAAAACAAAGCTCACTGGTAAAATAAATAAAATACCTGTTGCAAAGTTCGCGATATGTCCTACCGGTACTCCCGTTGGCGTGCCTGAGAAAACCCAGTCCAACACATTTTTAAATAATTCTACTAAAATCCCCGCTACAGGTCCCATAGTGATTGCTGCTAGTAATGCTGGCATATCACTGAAGTCCACTTCCAAAAACATTGGAAATGGCGGAATCGGGAAATTAAAAAGCATTAATAAAAACGAAATACTGCTCAGCATACCAATCGTAATATACGATTGAAGTTTAACATTTTTCTTCATAGAAAACTCTCTCCTCTTTGCTGATTCAATCTCGCAAGAAGAAAGGTTACGACCTAATCAATTATTATCATGAAAAAACCCTTATGCAAAAGAGCATAAGGGAGAATAGGCATGATTAAAAAACGCCATTAATTAACTATTTTCTGAGCATACGCTGTGTGAAACCACATCGAAAAAACGCTCGTACATAGCTAAATTCATAACAATGAATGACGATCGCACCTCCATCTTCTCCCATCCAGACTTTAACTGTCGGCCTTGGAATTGCACCAAGTCAGCCATGCAAAAAAATTATTTGCACAGGTCGCGGGCTGAAGAGCCTTTAGTAAATCATGCGAGCTAATATGTCTTAAAGGAAACATTAGCGATTTACAACTCTATTACCGCCGGTCGGGATTTTCACCCTGCCCCGAAGATGAATCATTATTTTTTTATTTCATAGCCTTACTATAATGAATTATTAGAGAAAAGTAAATAGCTTTGCTTTAAAAAAATCCGATTAAACTTGTATGCTTTAATAAATACTCGTGAAAAGTAGCTTAAATCCTTATTCATCTCATCACCTATAGAGGCGAGAGACTTCGTAGGTGACGCTTCGCTTTCGCTACTGAAAATAATTGCTAAGTTAAATGACAAGAGCATTCACGCACATATAGTGGCGAGAATGCTCCAAAAATTTATTTATGTTCTGTTCGTCTATTTGTTGTTAGGCTGTTTATGGCATATATCGTTTATTGGCTCCTACAGGCTTTGGCAAGAATTTTTTTAAATCAAATCCTTCCCAGGTTTCCTGTACAACATTGTCTAAACGTATTTGTTGATCAAAGCTTGCAGCAGTGAGCATCATAGCTTCTATCAGTTGAGTTGCACGAACAGTATCCATGGTCGTTAAATCAAGCGGCTCATCAAATGTAACAATAACGCCTTCTGCTACTTCTTTTACAGTGTATGCTATATTTTCTGGTACAACTGAAACGTATACATCATCATTTTTATTTCGCATATCGGTAAGCGCTTCTGTTACAGTGGGAAAAGTCTTACGAGAATCGGGTGATAAATATTCAGCTCCATTTTCATCTTTATATAAATAATAATTAAAATGATTTGAGCTTGTTAATGCCTTAGGATTACTTGGCTCTTCTTCCTTGGAAAATTTGTAGGCTGTACCATCAGGATTTTCAAACTCAATATCTTTATACTCTGAATCTGAGAATGTATCCTGTAAAGTCTCTAAATATTCATTAGTATCTGCTGAAGCAACATCATAATCATTTTTCTCCGGCAATACATGAACTAGTTTATCGCCCTTCTCCTTCAATTCTCCTTTATATGGATGATAGTTAGTAAAACCATTTGCTTTCTCATCAATTTGCGGCGCATACTTTTCATACATTTGTAATGTTGTAGGCTTTTTCTTCGGAAAATCAGTGGCAACTCGTTCATTTGGAATGATATACGTCATCGGTACGCTTTTCTTATCACGATTTGCCAAACCAATATGAAACACTACTGCTTCTGTTAAATCTTCCTCATAAACAGATGATCGTAGAGACATAATCCTTGAATGTTTTGCTACTATGTTGTTGGATTCCATAATCTTATCCTGGTTGACAAAGCTTTTCGCTGCTCGACTATCCTGCGATGTTGAATATTGAGAGGTTTCAGGAGCATTAGCCTGGTCTAATTTTGCATCATTATGATTCATGAACATAGAGCCTGTAATTACTGTTAAAGCGAAAACTGCTGCAACACTCATAAAGATTGGCCATTTACGAACTTTCTTCTTTGTTGTTGCAGTCTCGGTACTTTCTTGTTGCGTAGGAATACTGTGTTGTTGCTCTTGCGATGTTATTTCATCATCTATTGGTTGTTGTATAGCTTCTTGAAGATGGACATTATCCTGCAAGCGAGCATCTGTCAATAATCGATTTAATATTTCTTCTTTTGAACGGCGGTCAGAAAGCTTAGGGGCATTATTTAATAGATGCTCAAGTTGATCATCATCAAATTGGTTATGTGTCATTGCCGTTTCGCCTCCTGTTCTCTAACCTGTTGTAGCTGTTGCCGTAAAAATTTAATGGCACGATGCTGAGTGGTTTTTACCTTCGCTTCTGTCCAATCTAGTATTTGTGCAGTTTCTGCAATCGATAAGTCTTGAAAGTAGCGCATAATAATGACCATTTTTTGGTCACCTGTACAGTGTTCGAGTGCTACTTGCACCTGCATAAATTCATCACTGGCCTGCAATACGTCCTCCGGTGATGGTGTGGTTGAATGTAGCTGTTCCGTTTCCCAATCAAAAAAATCAAGTGAATGTTTTTGACGTACAGCCTGCTTTCTAAAATGATCAATAGCGACATTTTTAGCAATAGCAAAAAGCCAAGTCTTTTCACTGCTATTTCCTGCGAACTGATCATATGAGCGCAATACACGAACATAAACCTCATGCGCTAAATCCTCAGCAAGTGTACGGTTTTTTACTAAATAAATAAGAAACTGGAACACGTCTTGATGATATGCATCGTATAACCGATGGAACACGGAGTCATTCAAAGCACTCCACCCCCGTTCTATTTATATTTGTCGTCTAAATGTCCACAGAAGTTACATCCAATTAATACCACTCTTTAATAGTATTAATCAAAAGGTAAATAAAACGTGAAGGTAGTCCCCTCTTTCAGCACACTATCTACCATAATATTGCCTGAATGTGCCTTGACAATATTTCTAGCTATAGCTAAACCTAGGCCAGTTCCGCCTTTAGAACGTGTACGTGCCTTATCTGCTTTATAGAAACGTTCAAAGACATATGGTAAGTCCTCTTGCGGAATACCATGCCCTGTATCCTGAACAGAAACCTTGGCAAAGGTTGGTTCCTGCTCAACCTTCACTGTTACAGACCCTTCATCAGTATGACGAAGAGCATTATCAACTAAATTTGTTAAAACCTGTTCAATTCGATCCTCATCTATACTAATCGAAGCTTCGTCATTAAATTCACTGTCAAATATTAGACGAACATGTTTCTCTTTTGCCACCTGTGCAAATTTTTGAGTAATACGTTCAAATGTTGAATTAATCGGGAGCTCATCTTTGTAAAGCGTCATATGCCCCGATTCCATACGCGCAAGGTCTAATAAATCTGTTACTAGACGTCCCATACGTTTCGATTCATCATAAATAATTTTTGTAATTTCATTACGTTCTTCTTGATCTTGAATAAAATCATCATCCATTAGAGCCTCTGAATAGCCTTGGAGCATCGAAATTGGCGTTCGTAGCTCATGAGACACATTGGCAATAAAGTCTGAACGCAGTTTTTCTAAACGATGCTGCTCTGTCATATCACGAATAACCGCAACCGCTCCACGTATCGATTCCTCACTATAAAGAGGGCTAATCGTAAACGTATAGTAACTTCCATCCATCTCAATTTCTTCTTCAAGCTTATCCTCAAACATCAGTACATGATCGAGCATATGATAAAGCTCTGGCGGAATTGGCTTCGCACTTTGTGATCCCTTATTAACAAACCATGTTTGCATTAAACGGTCCGCTGGCGGATTACTTAATAATATTGTACGATCACGATTAAACGTAATAACTGCGTCTGTCATCGATGTTAATATATTGGAAAGCTGTTCATTTTCTTGATTGATCACTTCTAGATTGTGTTTCAATTGACGGCCCATTTGATTGAAGGCAACTGCAAGCTGGCCAATTTCATCATTTTGTGTAGTCGGCATCTTCGCTTCAAAATTCCCTTTAGAAATTTCAAATGCCAGCTCACGCATTTTACGTAATGGTGACGTAATACGTGATGAAAGGAAAAACGCAAAAAATGTCGTCAGCACAAAGGCAATGAAAGCAGATAAAAAGACAATTTTCGTCGTCTCTTTCGATGTTTTATGCAGCGCATCCGGACTTTGATAAATAAAGACAGCCCCGTGTACAGCATTTTCCACATTTAGCGGGAAACCAAGCACAACATACGATTCCAACTTTTCTTTGTCTGTAGAAGACGGCATCATCATTTCCTTAATAATCGGTTTATCTGATTGAAAAACTTCTTGGAACGATTTATTGGCTAAAATCATATCCTGTATTTCTTTTTTATTGACACCTTCCTGCATAGCGAAAGAAATTCTATCATGGTTAATAGCAATAAGTGCATTTGTACTTTCAGGTAAAATATCTTTTAATAATTCCGAAGTCGATTCTGCTGTTTCATTATCATCTACTATACTGGCAACTGTTGCTGCAGTTTGACGCAAGGAGCTTTCTGCTTGTTGCATATGGTAATTCTGAAGAAATTCAAGCATTAAAACCGTGAAAACAAACAATACAAATGAAACGAGAAGCAATATGGTTACCCATAGCTTCCCGACAACACTGTTCCATATTCTATTCATTGACAACCTCAAATTTGTAACCAACGCCCCATACAGTAACAATCATTTTTGCAGCGTTTTCAGATACACGGTTGAGCTTCTCGCGTAAACGTTTTACATGTGTGTCAACTGTACGTAAGTCGCCAAAGAAATCATAATGCCAAACTTCTTTTAGTAATTGTTCACGGTCAAATACTTTGTCTGGTGATTTAGCTAGGAAATAAAGCAATTCATACTCTTTAGGCGTTAAATTTACTTCAATACCCTCTGCTGTTACACGGTGCGCATCATGATCAATCATTAAATGTTGGAACACAACTAAATCTTTTGAAGAAGAAGCATTTGTCGAAGGTGAGAATGCTTGTGAACGGCGTAATATAGCCTTCACACGTAACACAACCTCACGAGGACTAAATGGTTTTACAATATAATCATCTGCTCCAAGCTCAAAGCCTTGTACGCGATTCGCTTCCTCGCCTTTTGCAGTTAATAAAATAATTGGTGTTGCTGCACGTTCACGGATTTCCGCACAAACTTCAAGCCCGTCTTTTTCAGGCATCATAATATCTAATAAAATACAGTGATACTCTTTTTCCAAAGATTTTTCGATCGCTTGTTCACCATTTTCTGCCTCGTCAACAAGGTACCCTTCTCGCTCTAAATACATTTTTAATAAGCGTCGAATACGATCCTCGTCATCTACTACTAATACTGAAATATTTTCTGACACTTTCACGATCCCTCTCTTCTAATCTTTCTCTACCTTCTATTGTACATGGTACAGCACTTATTGAAAAGAAAAGAAAGCCTTCTTGCCACAGCAAGAAGGCTCTTCTTTCCAATACTAGCGACGTAAAAATATCATATATGCTCAAAATCAACTTAGTCTATGCTGATGCGTATGAGTGTAAACCTGCAAGAATCAAGTTAACAGCAATTAAGTTGAATAAGATAATTCCAAAACCAATTAATGCTAACCATGCAGATTTTTCACCTTCCCAGCCTTTCGATAAACGTAAGTGTAGGAATGCTGCATAGAATAACCATGTAATAAGTGCCCATACTTCCTTCGGATCCCATCCCCAGAAACGACTCCACGAAAGTTGTGCCCAAATCATTGCAAAGATTAAAGCACCTAACGTAAATACTGGGAAGCCGATTATTACTGAACGATAACCAATTTCATCAACTAATTGTAAATTTACTCGTTTGACAAAAGGTTGGAAAATCGCACTAATTCGACGTCGTGCAATTAATCGAATCAATAAATATAAAACAGACCCTACTAATAATGACCACACAACTGATGTTAATTTCTTCGCATTAATGAGCGGAGGCATTTCTACTAACGGAGACATGCCATGTTCTTCAACCGCCTTATATTCATTCATACCAAATAGTGGCGGCATTTTGTATTCAATTTGACGTCCATTACCCTCTTTATCAACATAAGTATATGTTGAATCGTAACCCATCAAACTAAAAACGGATGTAGCAATTACGAAACCAACGACTACTACAAGGAAGAACATTACCGCTTCTAACCAGAAACGTTGTTTAGAAGGTTTCTTTAAATTAACTACTTTTAATAAATAAATTAGTCCTGCTACCGCACTAATTGCTAAAAGTGATTGCCCCAAAGCAGCTGTAATAACATGAATTGTTAACCAGTAACTTTGTAAAGACGGCATTAAAGGAGTTACCTCTTTCGGGAACATTGCTGCATAGGCAATTATTAATAACGCCACAGGTAATGCTACTAAGCCTAGAGCCGTCACGCGATAAATAAAATAAATCAAAACGAATGCCCCAACAATGAACATCCCAAACGCAGTCGTAAATTCAAACATATTACTAACAGGTGCATGCCCTGCATAAATCCAACGAGTGACAAAATAACCAAGCTGCGAAAGTAGACCTACAATAGTGACAGCAATTGCCGCTTTACCCCATTTTTCGGTATTTTTTCCTGTAGCATTCGATTGCTTTATCGAACCACCAAATAATAAAGTTGCAACTAGGTAGGCTATGAATGCTACAAATAATAGGTTTCTACTTATGTCAATCAAACTCATAAGGTGTTGTCACCTTCCTTTTTCTTTGTGGATTTCTTGACATCTTCTGACTTATCTAACTGATCTTCATATGTTGGTAGACCAGCAAATGTAGTGACTGTATCTAAATCCTTTTTCATACTGAACATATTTTTATTCACATGGGCAGCCATCAACACTCGACCATCAGGCTCCACCTGTAACCATAAACGTCGGTGGTTCCAATACGAGCCAATTACTACACCAATCATGAAAATAATACCGCCGACAAATAACAATGGTATCGTACTATCCTTACGAATTGTAAAGTTTGATGAATTACGCGTCTCTGCTCCTACGAATTTCATTCTATATTTGTTTTCACCAAGTGGTTCAAATGGCGGCTTCCTGATTTCTACAAAGCTTACTTCACCTTTTGGAGTTTCTGGTGTTATCATTTTAAATATAAATGCTGGGTTATTTGGTATTGATGTTTTTGTTTGTGGTTCACCATCTTTAAAACCAGAAAAATCTGGTGTATACACAAGAATCTTTACTGAGGAACCATTTCCTAAATCATATTCTTTTTTAGGATTCGTTAAATCAATTTCAATTTGACCTAGTGAATCTTCTTCTGTTGCTTTATTCACTAAATTAAAATTCATCTGTCTCAATTCGTCGAGGCGATAATTCATTTGATACAGTGCAAAACTGTTTTCTTTTAACGGATGATTGACACGAATAGAGTAATCTCTCAATTTTTTAAGATTATCTGTATCTCCAGGAAGAGCTCCGTCAGGTTGTTTGTATAATGTGATGTCTGTTTGATAGTTCTTCGCCATAGCATTGACACCTTGGTTAGATTGCTCATCCTGAGGTTTATCGTCATGGGTTTCCAAAATAAATTTATTATTTTTAATAAAATAGCCGTCCATACCTGGTATAGCTCGTGTCTCACCTTCACGGATCCAAATCGTCTCATCCACATAAAAACCAGGTACTAGGCGCAACATAACACCTGCTAAAAAGATAATGAGACCGACATGATTTATGTATGGGCCATATCGAGCAAAACGGCCGCGCTCTGCTAGCAATGCGCTTCCATCACGACGAACACGATATTTTAATTCAGTCATTTTTTGCTCAACTTTATCTAGCGTTTCATCAGGGTTTGGCACTTGTCCTTCCGCAACGATACGTTGACGCTTCATGAAACTTTCATGACGTTTAACGCGTTGATTTTTTAGAGACTTGTGTAATGGTAAACCACGGTCTAAACTCGCAACAATAATAGATATCGCAAGCATACCCACTAAAATTTGGAACCACCAAGTGCTATACAAATTAGAAAGTCCTAAATTATTATAGAATTTGCCCAACCAACCATACACTTTCTCATAATACTCCGCTTTACTAGGTTCAGGGGCATTAACATACATCTCTTGCGGTAGTATTGTTCCAATTGACGCTGCGACTAACGTTATAATAATAAGAGCAATCCCGACTTTTACATTCGAGAAGAAATTCCAAATTTTATCAACTATTGTTGCGTTATACGTTTTTGAGCGAATCGCCATTCCGTCATAGCGCATATCAACAACTTTTGTTTGTTTACCTTCCTCAGTTAAAGGACGACCACATTTCTCACAAAGCTTCGTGCCATATGGGTTACTATGACCACAAGCACAAATAATGTTTTCCATAGTCATTTACTCCTTATTTTGGCTTCACTAATTCCATGTACGAAGCAATTTTTCCCTCCGCTATTTCACCAGTAATAATTTTGACTACTTTACCATCTGGATCAATAAGGAGAGTTGCAGGTAAACTACCTACATTGTAGGTAGTACTAACGCTTTTCGTTTTGTCAATAACTACTGGGAACGTTAATTTGTGTCTATCGACAAAATTCTGTACTTCAAAATCTGTTTCCGCGATATTGACCGACAATGTTTGTACACCCTGGTCTTTAAAGGCTTGATACTGACGGTTTATTGCAGGCATTTCCCTCTCACACGGCGGACAAAAAGTTCCCCAGAAGTTCAAAAACACTCCCTGCCCTTTATAATCAGACAGCTTATGTTTCTCACCGTTTAAATCTACTAACGTGAAGTCTGGTGCTTTAGAGCCCACTGCTATTAACTCTACTTTATCCTTTGTTGCTGTTCCGTATACCGTGTAACCAATTGCTAAGACTAAGACTGCCAAAATAATGGTACGAATGACGAGACGTTTTTTCTTTTTCTCCAAGTTAATAAACCCCCTATCAATTTACGGCTTAAAGTAACTACAACTGACGCTAAGCTTTTCATACAAACATTCATATGTATAGATTACACTGTCTAATTTACAGCATTGACATGTTTGTCAAATTTTACATTCATTATGAACTTGTGCGTCAAACACCACCTTGCAAACCGTGGAAACGATTTCATCAAGATGCAACTAATCTAGGTTAGCTATTCTCACCTATTATAGCAAAATGAAACAGAAACGCTTAGCTAATAATTATGAATGATTTATGAACGATTTCACTAATAAGAAAGTGAATACATTGCTATTACACATAGAAGTATCACTTTCTCATAGAAAATGCTTATTTATCCGATTTTTCCTGTCTCCGCTAACACACGCAATTGCTTCACTTCATGCTTTGTTAATTCACGATATTCCCCCGGAGTTAGTCCGAATAAATCTAAAAAGGCAAAGCGTTCACGTTTTAGTTTAACTACTGGAGTACCGATCGCCTCGAACATGCGACGCACTTGACGATTTCGCCCTTCGTGGATCGTAATTTCACAGATTGCCTTACCTGCTTTTTCATCAAATGAAGTCATACTAACCATTGCAGGAGCTGTTTTGCCATCTTCTAACTTAATTCCTCGTTGCAGCTTTTTTAAGCCTTCAATCGTTGGAACACCTTTAACACGGGCAATATATGTTTTATCGATTTTAAACTTTGGATGCGTCAGCATATAAGAAAATTCACCATCATTTGTTAATAGCAATAAACCAGATGTATCATAGTCGAGACGGCCAACTGGGAAAATTCGTTGCGGGATATGCTTAAACAAATCTGTGACAGTTTTGCGTCCTTTGTCGTCTGTTACAGCTGAAATCGTTCCACGTGGTTTGTATAGTAAATAATAAACCTTATCCTCTTTCTCAAGCTTCACGCCTTCTACTTCAATCGTATCTGAGTTGGAAACTTTCGTACCTAACTCACGCACTACGACTCCGTTCACTTTAACTTTACCTTCTACAATCAATTGTTCTGCCTTACGTCTAGACGCCACACCCGCATACGCAATGACCTTTTGTAATCTTTCCATTCTTTCACCTCTAATTTTCTTTCACCTTGGTTTGATACCAAGCATTAAACCTCATTCGCACATTATGAATAAGGTTATTTTTCCCGCTAATCTGTGAAAATTATGTCATACTTTTATACATTATTAAAGAAAAACTAATTATGCATAAATAATTAAATGATTTGAAATAGTTTTTATCAACTAGTTTCTGGATAATTTGTACTTAAATATTAAGGATTATCACCATAGTGTGGGGTTAATTTCCGTTCCGACTGGGCGCTTTCTTTGGGGCGTCGGGGCAACAGATATTTTATTGCGCGAAAGCGAAGCGGCAGCAGTAGCAGATTGTTTTTTTGCGCGGAAGCGAAGCGACAGCAGCAGCAGGTTTTATTGCGCGAAAGCGAAGCGACAGCAGCAGCAGGTTTTATTGCGCGAAAGCGAAGCGACAGCAGCAGCAGGTTTTATTGCGCGAAAGCGAAGCGACAGCAGCAGCAGGTTGGTCACGAAGGCGTTGTCACAAGACGTGACTATTTTAGTCTTCGTTCCTCTCCCCGCTTTGCGGCAGTGTCTCATCTGCGACGTTAATCCCCAAGGAGTCAACCAACCGGAACGAAGATCAATTTATATACGTGGAATACGTTTTAACAAAATGGCTTCCAACTTTTGAATTTTATCGGAACACTTTTACGTTTTATCACCTAACTTTTAAGTTTTATCTACCAACTTTTAAGTTTTATCTACCAACTTTTGAGTTTTATCTACCAACTTCTGAATTTTATCCACCAACTTTTGAGTTTTATCTACCAACTTCTGAATTTTATCGACATCTACCTTTCAAGCTTTATCTACGTAGCAAATGTCATCCCCATCTTTTGGTGATGATCCAATTTTAATCAAATCCTCTTATTATTTTTAATCAAATAGCGAGCGCTCTTAATTTCTTATAAAACAAAAAAAGCCACCATTTTCGGCAGCCTTTCATTACTACTCATTTCCACTATATTTATTTTCGATTTTAAGTCCATAGTTACTTAATTCTTTATTAATAAATTGCTTCGTGCTTGATAACTTTTCGGTTAAAGATTGTTCAATTATTGAACCATCTTGTAATGTGAAAATCAATTTTTCCGGTGAACTGACACCATTTTTCTCCACAATAGTCTGTTCAATCTTTACAATATCTTCCCAGCTTGTATAATCTTCTTGCAAACTAAAAAATTGATTCATATGAATTCCTTTTGTATCAATATATTGATAGTTATTAATACATAAAAATATCAATGCACTAGCAATTACAAACGATGACCCCACGATTCCTCGTTGAATTTTCTTCCTTTTTTTTGTTTTAGGAGTCACTAAAAAATTGATTAATAACATGACTGCTAACATGAATAATACTACCATTAATACAATATAGGCTGTAAAAAAAGGATCAAAAAAGTAATATTCTTTTGGTCGATAAAACAATTCTTGAATAGGATATAAAAAAATAAAAGGAGCGATAAAGCTTGACAAGAATAAAATTATTATTACCCCTATTTGATATTGCTTCTTGCTTGATTCAGTGGTCATAAATAATTTCTCCCCTCTATTAATATTCCAAAAATCTAATTAAATACTATTCTAATTAATTTTACCAAATTGCTCATCGTTTGTTAAATAATTCTAAATTTATTCACGAATGGTACTGGCGTCGCCCCAAACGTTATCTAAATGCGGGCCATAAAAAAACAGCGAATCGCTTTTAACGATCCACTGATTCAACTTTTACTGGCACTGCATAGATACGCTCTTCACCTAGAAAGATGGACAGTACACCTTCCTTACGTTTTCTAGAGACATGCAAAACTTGCCTTACACTTTCTTTTTCTTCTTTATTTAACTGTAAAAGAATTGGTTCCTCTAAACGAATGGAGAGGTTTTTATTGACTTTATATTTACCTTTTTTCACCACTGTTTCAAGGCTGTAATCTTGCCAAACCTTATTGGCTAAACCTCGATGTACATTCCAGTCATCGGATTCATTCAAAGTGACGACAATACATGTTTGCCCGTCCTTTTGGAAGGCGGTTGCAAGGGTCCGACCAGCTACTTTTGTAAAGCCTGTTTTTCCGGCAAATGCTGAACCTTTAGCTGATTTTAATGCATTAACAGGTTGTTGTGTCTCATCCCCTATTTCGATGGCAACCCCTGATCCTTCTCGTAATAAACGGTGCTTATTTTCCCATAACATCCCGTTTTCAGTATTGGCACGATATAGAACTGTGGAGGCAATCTTCTTGAAAGTTTTATTTTGGAGAGCAATCCTTAACATTTCAGCAGTATCTCTCGCTGACGATAAGTGCTCATCATGATGCAAACCGGACGGGTTCATAAATACTGTATTTGTGAGCCCAGCAACAACAGCCCGCTCATTCATTAACTTGACAAACCCTTCTACCGATCCACCAGCATGCTCTGCTAAAGCTGTTGCTGCGTCATTTCCTGAGCGAAGCATCAAACCATATAACAGTGTTTCTACCGTAACCTTTTCACCTGCTTGCAAGTAAATTGACGAGCCCTCAGCCGTTGCAGCCCTCGGTGAAATAACTACTTCATCTTGAAGATTGCTATTTTCAATAGCAACAAGTGCTGTCCAAATTTTTGTTAAGCTAGCAATTGGTAACCGTGCATCACTATTTGATTCAAATAAAACACGGCCCGTATCACCATCTAAAACAGCATATCCGCTACCCCCCCGTGCTAAACTGGTTTCTGGAAGAATTAACATTACCACGACTATCATGAACAATATTAAACGTACTAACCGAAGCAACGAGCCACTCCTTATTAAAAGTAATAGGAAAATATAGATTATATTTATGTTTCAAGCTAAGTATTATACCAATCAATTATGCCTTGCTCATTTACTTTACTCCATTAAAAGTTTCTTGGAATTTCGTCATAAATAGATCTGTTTCTTGCTCTTGTTCAACTAACTCTTCTTCAGGTAAAGGCGGCATTTCATCCATACTATTTAATCCAAAGTAGTTTAAGAATTCTTTTGTAGTACCATATAAGATTGCACGTCCTGTCCCTTCCGAGCGACCAACTTCCTTAATCAACCCTCTAGAAACGAGCGTTTGAATTGGTCTTTCACATTTCACACCACGTAAATCTTCAATTGTTACACGTGTAATTGGTTGTTTGTATGCCACAATAGCCAATACCTCAAGTGAGGCTTGCGATAATGATTGAGCGGTTGGATTTTCTACTAATCTTTGAATGGTATCTGCTAAATCAGATTTTGTTATAAGCTGATAAACTCCAGCCATTTCTTTTATAGTAACGCCTCTTGCTAAATCTTCTTCATATGTTGTTTTCAATACTTCCATTGTTTGTACAACTAACTCTTCCGGTTCGCCTAAAAGTTGTGACAATTGTTTAATGGTTAAGCCGTCGTCTCCAACAACAAATAATAAGGCTTCTATTCTACTCTGCAGCATCATTGTTTTCCTCATCATCCCATTCCTCCTTCTGTAATGTAACTGTTAATTCTTCAAAGTTACCGTCTTGCTCTACGATGACGACCTGACGTTTCATCAGTTCAAGAATAGATAAAAACGTCAGAATAAGCGTTGGCTTATCTTCATAGGGAAAAAGCTCGGAAAATGATGCACGTCCACCTGTATTTCGTAATGAATCGACAACTGAACGCATTTGATCTTTCACTGAGCGTTCTTGTCTCGCTACAGTTGTTTTTAGCGGTTTCTTTAATTTTTTTCGACGCATCAGTTTTTGAAAGGCTCCAAGCATGTCATAGATGTTGACGTTCAAATCAAATAACGCCATTTGCTCATCTGATGCTAACTCTGATAAATCAGCTGGAGGCCGTGTAAATACCTGTGCACGATCTGCTTCAAGCTCTTGCAGGCTACTTGCTGCTTCTTTATATTTCTTATACTCTATTAAACGTTGCACCAGTTCTTCACGAGGGTCTGGGCCGTCGACTTCTAATTCGGCATCTTCAAGCTCACCTTCATGAATTGGCAGGAGCATACGACTTTTAATGGCCAATAATGTTGCAGCCATCACTAAATATTCACTAGCCTCATTTAACTCAAGTACCTGCATAGCATGTATATGGTCGATATATTGTTGAGTAATTTCAGCCATTGGGATATCATAAATATCAATTTCCAATCTGTGAATTAAATGCAATAATAAATCAAGAGGCCCTGAAAAGGCTTCTAATTTTACTTCATAAGACATTGTTTTACCACCCTGAGATTCTATGTTCTTTTAGTATAGTAGAAAGGAGTCCAAAATGCATCCACAGCATCACACTTTATTTATCGACTATTGTGCTTTTTTCAATGGTAATCAAGATTTTTTTGAATGCCATGAAGTCCTTGAAGAATACTGGAAGGATATTGCTCCAGGTGATAAAAAGCACCCTCTCGTTGGATACGTACAGCTCGCAACAGGTTTATATCATTGGCGACGTGACAATTTTATTGGTGCTGCGCGAATATTAGAAAAAGCACTCCATAATTTTCAACATAATATGGGCCACATCTTTTTTGACGAAATCGACTACGAAATTCTACTAACACAACTAACAGATTCACTTTCTGCTACCCAAAAGGGCAAGTCCTTTCAAACATTTCAACTTCCTCTTTCAGCCATATTAGAGGAATTAGTATTCGCTCGCATACAGATTTTACCACCAAGTAACTCTAACTATCTTCTTCATAAACATATGCTTCGAGATCGCTCACATATTCTTGCAGAGCGTCAAGAAAGCAAACAAAGAAAAAGCAGACGTCAATGATCGTCTGCTTCTTCATCGATACAATTTATACATTTTTGAACAATATTACGTGTTTCCTCTGTTGCACGCACACTTTCATACTGGCCAAGGTCTGCTACTTCCTGTAACATTTCCTTCGCAACACCCTCGCCTCTATAAGAAGGGACAACGGAAACATGTTGAATCATAGCTATATTATTACTGTCTGTTACAAGTCCAACAATGCCTACATACTCATCGTTCTTTTTCCATAAATATAAAACCCAATTATCATCATTTTCATAGGAGTGGATTGTCTCTTTGAGCTTTTTTATGTCTTTTTCGTTAGGCATAAACGAGAGTAGCCCCATTGCTATTTTCTCGAAAGCTTTTTTATATCGAATTAACATATTTGTCTATTCCCTCATTTTCTAGCTGTACATAATCTTTGACTATCCTACACGATTTGTACTTTTACCGCAAGTCAATTTCTGTCTTACGAACCAGGTCCGAGAATACCTTTAGACGCCAATACCCAATAGACAACGCCCCACAACAAAATAAAAGTTGAAATGGACGCTAGTAATACCCATTTGTTTTTTCTCATATTTACTCACCCTTTTTTAACGTTAGCGGGAGATCGTTTTGTACAATATCTTCATAACTTTCGCGTCGAATTGCTAATTGATGCTTTCCATTTTCTACAAATACAACTGCTGGTCGTGGTACACGATTATAGTTACTCGCCATCGAATATCCATACGCACCAGTACAGAAGATTGCTAGCACATCACCAGAAGCTGCTTCCTGAAGCTTAGCATCAATAATTAATTTATCGCCAGATTCACAAAGTTTACCAGCCACTGTATATGTTTCACTTTTTGATTCATTTGCTTTACTTGCAATGACCGCCTCATACTTCGCATCATATAATGCTGGACGGATATTATCACTCATACCACCATCGACAGCAATATATTTACGAACATTAGGTACTGTTTTTTGTGAACCAATTGTATAAAGTGATGTTCCTGCATCGCCTACAAGTGATCGACCTGGTTCAATCCAAATTTCCGGCATAGTTAGACCAAGTACAGTCGCTTTGTTCTTTACAACTGTAATCATATCCTCTACATATACTTGTGGCTCAAGCGGTGCATCTTCCTCAGTATAACGAATTCCGAAGCCCCCTCCTAAGTTTAACACAGTACATGTAAAATCGTGAGTCTTGTTCCAATCAGAAATCTTATCAATTAGTTTTTCTCCCGCTAAGCCAAAGCCCGCTGTGTCAAAAATTTGTGAGCCGATATGACAGTGTAATCCTAGAAGCTCTAAGTATTCATGGTTAAAAGTTTGTTGGAAAGCTTCATCTGCTTGACCGTTATTTAAGTCGAAGCCAAATTTAGAATCCGCTTGACCTGTCGTAATGAAATCATGCGTATGTGCCTCAACACCTGGTGTGACACGTAATAAAATACGCATTTTTTGTTGACGGCGCTCTGAGATTTCTTGTAAAAGTTGAATTTCATAGAAATTATCCACGACAATACAACCGATTTTCGAGTCAAAGGCTAATTCTAATTCTGCAATACTCTTATTATTACCATGGAAATGAATGCGCTCTGCAGGGAAACCTGCTTTTAAAGCTGTAAATAATTCTCCACCAGAGACCACATCCAAAGATAGACTTTCTTCTGCCGCTAATTGGTACACAGCTACACATGCAAATGCTTTTGAAGCATAAGCTACTTCTGCTTTTACACCTAGTTTTTTAAACGTATCAATAAAGCCGCGTGCACGCTTCCGAATAAGCGCTGTATCATACACAAATAAAGGTGTACCATACTCTTTTGCAAGTTCTAATGTATCTACCTGTCCAATCGTTAAATGACCATCTTCAGAAATCGCTTGTGTTCCATATAAATGCATGTGCATCTCTCCCTTTTCACATCGTTCCATCTTGTGATAAATCGCTCCTCATTTTTTAGAAAGGATATAGGCAATCTATCCTTATTGAGGTATTGCTTCATTCAACAAGGGTTCGAACAGTACACGGGGGCAAATATCACATATATGCCAACACCTTGTCGTGGTATACCTTTTGATGAATGAAGACAATTTTCGCAAAAATCACAAAATACTATATGTGAACTTTATCACATGAAAAAAGCGAGTGCAACGGCTCCTATGATCTTTTTCGATGTTCGGAATCGACTACATAAGGTCTTAATGCATCTGCTGTCATTGGGAAACGGACAAGTACGCGAAGCATCGCTGTTGGAAAGAACGGAATAAGTGGCCATAAATATGGCGCTTGCATCGGACGTAATGAACATAAATACGTAAATAATATAAAGATCCCGATAAATAACCCATTAACTCCCCAAATTCCAGTCATGATTAACAACACTAATCTAAAGAGTTTAATGGAGATACCGAGCTCATATGACGGAATAATAAATGTCAGAATAGCTGAAACAGCTGTATATAACACTACTTCTGGCGTGAATACCCCAACATCAATAGCAATCTGACCAATAATTACACCGGCAACTAACCCCATCGCAGTGGATAAAGGTGATGGGGTATGAATGGCGGCCATCCTCAAAAATTCTATCCCTATATCTCCAATAAGTACTTGTAGTAACAGTGGGATATGTGATTTTTTCTTTGCCCCTAAAAAGGATAACTCATCCGGTAAATGTATCCCGTGCGTCGCACATAAATACCACAAAGGCAATAATAATAAACCCATAATTGCTCCAAAATAGCGCATAAAACGGACGAAGGTTCCGACTGATGGTGCCTGCCTGTACTCCTCAGCATGCTGCAGTAAATGAAAAGCAGTTGCTGGCACAATAATGACAGAAGGAGACGTATCGACAACAATGGCAATATGTCCCTCAAGCAAATGCGCTGCGGTAATATCTGGTCGTTCCGTGTAACGTACAAATGGAACTGGATGAAACTTCTGTTTAAACAGCCATTCCTCTAATGATTTATCAGTCATAGTCAAGCCATCATGATTAATTTCTTTAATGCGCTGCCGCAATTTATCGAGCGTTTCATCACTCGCAATACCCTTTATAAACGCTAGCGCGACATCGGTTTGACCGATTTCGGATATTTTATGTAGCTCGAAACGTAAATTACTATTGCGAATTCGCCGACGAATCAAAGCAACATTTTGTGAAATACCTTCTATAAAGCCGTCCCTAGATCCACGAATAACCTTTTCATTGTCAGGCTCCGCAGGGGTACGCCCTGGGTAACTTCGAATCTCAGCAACATAGCCATAACCACTTTTCGTTATAAAGGCAACTTGTCCACTTAATATTGATAATAAAATGGCTTCACGCTTAGTTTCCTCTGAACGGCCTTGGTAATTGAAATAGGCTTCAAAATACTCCTTTTCATCCTCAATATCAATGTCCTCATCAGGCAACAAATTAGAGAGTAATTGTGTTAACACTATTCCATCCACAAGTCCGCTTATATATGCACAAAGAACCGGCAAATCTTTGACAAATACATGCTTAATACTAACGTCAAATGATTCGCCGTCACCAAATTGTTCTTTAAGAAAATTTTCGGCTTCTTCTAAGCTGTTAAAAAGTTTATCTTTTTCTGTCATGCTGTCACCATTTTCTTAGATGTCTTTTTTTACTTCTTCCTCTTCAACTGTGGCACTTGTGGCCATCCAATTTTTTAATTGAGCAAGAATCTTTTTCTCTAATCGCGATACCTGAACTTGAGATATCCCGAGCCTGTTAGCAATTTCAGTTTGGGTACAATCTGAAAAATACCGTAAATAAATAATGGATTGCTCTCTAGGCTCAAGTCTTGTGAGCACCTCTTTTAGTGGTATATAGTCAAATGGCTGCTCAGATTTTTCGTCCTTCATCTGATCCATTAATGTAATAGAATCCCCTTCGCTCTCATACAATTGTTCATGTAAGGAAGCAGGATCTCTTAATGCATCGGAAGCTGTTACAATTTCCTCAGAGGTGACACCAAGAGCTTGTGCTAACTCATGAATGGTTGGTGGATGCTCATTTTTTTTAATGAATTCATCAGTTGCATGACGAATTTTAAAATTAAGCTCACGAATAGATCGACTAACCTTCACCATACCATCATCTCTTAAAAAGCGCTGAATTTCTCCGATGATCATTGGTACAGCATATGTCGAAAATTTAACATCATACGTTAGATCGAATTTATCCACAGACTTCATGAGCCCTATGCAGCCAATTTGAAATAAATCCTCGAGCTCCACGCCCCTGCTTGCAAAACGTTGGACGATAGACCACACAAGCCTCGTATTTCCTTCAATCATTCGTTTACGAGCCTCATGATCGCCCTGCTGTGCACGTGCAATTAAATCTCGCATTTCTCCCTGTGACAATAGCTTATCGGACGACTGTTCTAGCGGCTTCAAGATCGCATCCTCACATTACCGGTGTGCGAACTGAGTAAAATTTCTTCGTAAACGTGACAGTTGTACCTTCTTGCCACTTGGACATTACTGTCAACTGATCTGAAAAACTATCCATAATGGTAAAGCCCATACCTGAACGTTCCATCGCACCTTTCGTCGTAAATAACGGCTCCATCGCTTGGCTAACATCCTCAATACCCATACCTTTATCCATAACAGACACTGTTACAATATCATCCTCACGTTTTGCATGAACTGTAACAACACCCTTACCATTCTCTTCATAACCGTGAATAATGGCATTAGAAACTGCCTCTGAGACAACCGTTTTAAATTCGGATAGCTCATCAATTGTTGGATCTAATTGTGCGATAAAACCTGTTACCGCTACACGCGCTAAGGCTTCATTTTCACTAATTGCTAAAAAAGTTAATGTCATTTCGTTATCCATTTACAATCCCCCTAACTCGATCAATCGCTTCCTCTTCAGTTGCATTCATCATCCACGGCCCTAAACCTGAAAATTGAAACACTTTCCGCATTGTCGGCGATGGATTCAATAAAATTGTTCGTCCTGCGACTGCCTCTAACTCACGCATTCGACCAAGTACTAAACCTACACCTGAACTATCCATAAAGGAAAGCCCCTCTAAGTTCCAAATAATGGTCGTTACAGCCCCTTGAAAAATTGCTGTAGAAATTTTAGCTCGAATTTGCTCTACTGCATGATGATCGAGCTCCCCAAATAAACGTACAACTACTGTCTCTCTTGTTACCATCTCTAATTGAAAATGCATGAACATCGCCTCCTCCTCGTGCAATTCCACATTCAATGTGGTGATTCCTTGCGGCTGACAGAACTAGTGCAAAGTCTTCCGAAATAGTGTCAAATCGACATACTTATAGCTTTTTTGGTTAATTGCAGTATGGGATAAATCAACATTTTTTAAACGTGAGGCACTCTTTTTACAAAAATTTTTAATTTATAATAACGTGAGGTTGATTTCCTTTCCGACTGGGCGATTTCCTGGGGGCATCCGATGAGCCGCTTGGGCCAACAGATGTTTTTTGCGCGAAAGCGAAGCGGCAGCAACGTGTTTTGACTGTGCGAAAGCGTTGTGCAACGTAGCGGCAGCAACAGCACGATGTTTTTTGCTATCCGTCGCTTTGTCGATTCTATCCACGACTTTGGCTGTTCTATCCATCATTTTGTCGGTTCTATCCACGACTTTGGCTGCTCTATCCATCGCTCTGATTTCTATCCTTCGCTTGGCCGGTTCTATCCACGATTTTGACACTTCTATCCACGACTTTGACGGTTCTATCCACGAATTTAGCTGTTCTATCCATCATTCTGTCGGTTCTATCCACGACTTTGGCTGCTCTATCCGTCGCTCTGATTTCTATCCTTCGCTTGGCCGGTTCTATCCACGATTTTGATCCTTCTATCCACGACTTTGACGGCTCTATCCACGATTTTGACACTTCTATCCACGACTTTGACGGTTCTATCCACGATTCTGACTATTCTTTCCGTCGCTTCGAACCTTCCTTCCGTCACTCAGACTATTCTTTCCGTCGCTCTGACTATTCCTTCCGTCTCTTCGGCTCTTTTTTCCGTCGCCCTGACTTCTTTCCGTCACTTCAGCTCTTCTTTCCGTCACTCTGGCTGCTCTATCCGTCGCTCCGGCTCTTCTTTCCGTCACTCCGACTATTCTTTCCGTCGCTCTGACTTCTTTCCGCCACTTTGACCCTTCCTTCCGTCGCTCAGACTATTCCTTCCGTCACTCCGCCTCATCCATCCGCCGCCTTAGCTCCTTTCCGCCGCTTAACCTCTTCTTTCCGCCACAAAGACTCTCCGCCTTCCCACAGAACAAAAAAAAAGCGAGAACCCCTTTATCAAAGAGAGTTCTCGCTTCGTATTATTTATGCAATTGTATAAGCCTTCAGTACTTTTTCGATTGTTTCCTCATCGATTTGACTATTCGAATATAAATAAGCAATCGTTTCGCCAGCACGAACATGGTCGCCTTTTTTGGCAATCAATTGAATACCAGCATCATAATCAAGTTCAGATTCCTTAGTTAATCGACCTGCGCCAAGACCAACACTAGCTTCCCCGATTAATAAAGCATTAATCGTCCCTACAGTGCCTTCAGTAGTTGCTTTGATAGCTACTTTATTTGCTGTGTCTTTTTGCACGATATCTGCTAAATCGCCACCCTGAGCTACGATAAATTCTTCAAATTTTGAAGCTGCTGAACCATCCTCTAACACTCGTTTAACAGCAGCTGTTGCTTCAGTCTCATTTACACCTGCTGCAACTTGGTACATAAGCGAAGAAATAATAATACATTCCTCAAGCAGATCCTCATGCGTTTCGTCCATACGGCCACTTAATAAAGCAAATGCTTCTACTACTTCAAGCTTATTGCCAATCATTTTACCTAGTGGATTATCCATATCACTAATATGCGCAACTACTTTACGCCCTAGCTTTTCACCGATTGCAGTCATCGTATCAGCTAAAACCTGCGCTTCTTCTTCTGTTTTCATAAATGCGCCTGAGCCACATTTAACATCAAGTACAATGCCGTCTGCACCACTTGCGATTTTCTTACTCATGATAGACGCGGCAATAAGTGGAATGGAATCGACAGTACCCGTCACATCTCGTAATGCATATAATTTTTTGTCAGCTGGTACAAGATTACCTGTTTGACCAGCCACTGCAATTTTATGTTTATTGACATTGTCGATAAATTCTTGTGATGAAAGCTCTGTTTTAACGCCACGAATCGATTCTAATTTATCGATTGTACCACCTGTAATGCCTAGACCCTTACCACTAAATTTCGCCACTGGAATATCTAGTGCAGCAATAATTGGCGTAACAATTAGTGTAACTTTATCGCCTACACCGCCTGTCGAGTGTTTATCAATTTTAAAACCTTCGATAGAAGATAAATCAATAACATCTCCAGATTCTATCATTGCTTTTGTTAAATAAAATGTTTCATCATATGTCATACCCAATAAACGGATTGCCATTAGTAAGGAGCTTGCTTGATAATCAGGAATTGCACCAGTAGTGTAACCCTCTACAAAATATTGAATTTCAGCTTGTGATAGCTCCTTGCCTTGCTTTTTCTTTTCAAATAGTTGCGCCATATTCATATCGAAAATCCCCCTTACTTCAGATTTGTTAAGAAGCTTTTACCAAACTCCGGTGCTTCTACTTTGAAGTTTTCAGCAACTGTTGCTGCAATATCTGCAAAAGTTTCACGAAGTGCTAGCTCGCTACCACCATTAAAACGTGGTGAATAGACAATTAACGGTACATATTCACGTGTATGGTCTGTCCCAGGGAATGTTGGATCATTACCGTGGTCAGCCGTAATGATTAGTAAATCATCTTCTGTCATTGCCTCAGTAATTTCTGGTAAACGTGTATCAAATTCTTGTAGTGCGTTACCATAACCTAGTGGGTCACGACGATGTCCAAAATTCGCATCAAAATCCACTAAGTTTAAGAAGCTTATACCATGGAAATCACGACGTACTACTTCTGCAAACTTATCCATACCATCCGTATTATTTTTCGTACGTACTGCATCAGTGACACCTTCACCGTTGAAAATATCAGAGATTTTTCCGATTGCTATAACATCTAAGCCTGCATCCTTTAAGACATTCATCGTTGTGCGACCAAATGGCTTTAACGCATAGTCATGACGATTAGACGTACGTTCGAAGTTTCCTGGTGTACCGACAAATGGACGAGCAATAACACGGCCAACTAAATATTCTGGTTGTAATGTTAACTCACGAGCAATTTCACAAATTTTATATAATTCCTCTAGTGGAATAATTTCTTCATGTGCAGCAATTTGCAAAACAGGGTCAGCAGATGTATAGACAATAATCGCTCCTGTCTCCATATGCTCCTTGCCGAAGTCCTCGATTACTTGAGTTCCGCTTGCTGGTTCATTGCAAAGAACTTTGCGGCCTGTACGTTCTTCCAGCTCTGCAATTAGTTCAGCAGGGAATCCCTCTGGATACACTTTAAACGGTTTATCAATATTCAAACCCATGATTTCCCAGTGCCCTGTCATTGTATCTTTACCAACAGATGCTTCTTGCATTTTTCCGAAATATGCTTTTGGTTTGTCGGTAGCTTGCATACCTTGTAACGGTTCAATGTTTGCTAAGCCGAAAGACTCCATATGTGGCATTGTAAGCCCATTCATTTTTTCAGCGATATGTCCAAGAGTATGTGAACCTACATCTCCAAAATTCGCTGCGTCTGGAGCTTCACCAATTCCAACTGAGTCCAATACTACTACATGGATTTTTTCAAATGGTTTATTCATAATTTTGCCTCCTAATCTCATGTCTCTATTTTACCAAAAAACAACGAAAAATAAAGGTCAGACCTCCGACCGATAAATTTTTCTCTTAAGCACGTGGATGAAATTGCTTATAAACCTCTGATAGTCGTGATTTACTAATATGAGTATAAATTTGTGTTGTGGAAATATCGGCATGTCCAAGCATCTCTTGCACTGCTCGTAAATCCGCACCATTCTCCACTAAATGTGTTGCAAAGGAATGACGTAATGTATGTGGCGTTAATTCATGTTGGATGCCTGCTTTTAAAGCGTGCTCCTTCATTAATTTCCAACAACCTTGCCTTGTTAAACGTTTTCCTCTTTGATTGATAAAAAAAGCTTCTGTTTTTGGAGATTTCCCTTGTAATTGACTTCGTGCGCCATCTAAATAAGTACTTAATGCAGAAAGGGCGCTTTTTCCAAGGGGAATGATACGTTCCTTGCCACCCTTACCAAAAACGCGTACGAAGCCCATTGTTAAGTGAATATCTGCTAAATCCAATGCAATCAGCTCACTAATGCGCATTCCTGACCCATATAATAGCTCTAACATTGCCACATCGCGAATGCCTTGTGGTTTGCTGCGATTTGGTGTCGCTAATAAAGCTTCTATTTCTTCAATAGAAAGGACATTTGGTAGCTTTTGCTCAATGGTCGGCATTTCTAAATGGACAGTTGGATCTGTTTCTGCTCGCTTTTCTCGGAGTAAAAATTGGTGGAAACTGCGAATGGAGGAAATATGGCGGGCAACAGTACGACTTGTCTTTCCTTGCATACGCAACTGCTCTAGATGACGCAAAATGGTCGTCCTTTCCACTTTACGAAAATCAGACATTCCCTCTACTTCCCGCAAAAAATTCACGTAATTTTCTAAGTCTCGGCGATAGGATGCTAATGTATTATCAGATAATTGCCGTTCTACTTGGATAAAGTGGATATAATCCTCTATTGCATATTGAAATTCATTCATCACAGCGCCTCCTTAACAATCTATTATCTTTCATATTAACATGTTCAATAAACCAAATGCTTTCTCTACAAAAAAAAACCTCCCTTCACTTTCAACATAAGGGAGGCAGTTTATTTATTTTTTCAATTGATACTGTCGCAAAAAACCACCAGCGGCAAAACTTGCAAAAGAGACGATAAAAACAAGTAACACTGTTGCAATCATTTCAAACGCAAATGAAAACTGAACTATTTTACCGGTAGCTTCAAAATCGAGCTGAATATTCACAAAATAAATAAGCATCAACTGTAGCGCTGTAAATATACCGGCAAAAATCAAACATTCTTTCCAATTCATACGATGGACAATATATAATATATAGCCTGCTGCACCAATCAATAAGATCGTGATTAGTACTAATATAAATGAAGGCAATACCGAAAATTTACCTTCTTCAAATAAACTATTTAAAAAGTAAAAATTATATACACCAGATTTATCGTTCCCAAAAAGGCTGTAAGATACGCTCTCTGACAAACCATCACTTAATACATTCAGATGTAGCTTTGAAAAAAACGTACATATCCAATTCCAAGTACCCATATAAATACTACTAAAAATCGAAACAGTTCCAACTAATCCCTCTGGCAATTCTGATTCTAAACCCTTTTTATCCAAACTAAAATAAATGTTTAAGAAATTAATAAGTAACCCAATACATGTAATTGCTACAGAAAACATAGCATATTGGACATATTTTACTTGATAGCTCAACTTTTCAAAAATAGATTTATTAAAATAAGTTAAAATTGCAGTAAACCCAAATATGACAATTGATAAGATAGTCGTAGATCTTGCTGATTATCAGATACATCTTACATCTGATATTGAAGATGCAATTGTATTTATTAACGGAAAAAGTACAGGAAAGAAAGCACAAGATGTTAAACTTTTTGCTGCAAAGCTAGATGATTCTGTTAAAAAAGGACAAGATGGACAAGAAGAAAAATCCGAAATTATTACACTGAATAATACGGAAAATCACCTTCAATTTACCTCAGTACAGGCTAAACAAAAAGTTGAAGAAGAAAAAAAAGCAAATCAAATAGCAACGCAAACATTCTTATCTGAATATGAAGACTCGGCTCGTTCACTCTTCTATGATTTCCGTAATAACTACAAGTACGCTTTAGAAAATGCTGATTTTAGTTATGTTCAGGATTATTTTTTAGAAGGTACACAAATACGTAAAGATTACAGTAAATTCGTAACCGACCATAACACATTCGGTTACTATTCCTATGATTTCAAATCTAATATGATTGACAAGATATATGCTACTGATCCATCCACAATCATTCTTGATTCAACAGAAATTTTCGATTTCTATCAAACTGAAGATGGTACTTGGTCATACCAGTGCGAAAAACGTTACACAATGAAATTATCAAATGATACGTTACGTATTACAGATATCAAAGACCGTTCAAAAGTTATTAAAAATAAAATTTCGGATTAAATAAAACAACAAAATTTTGCTAATAAAAAAAGATGTCTCAAAAAGTCATAATACTTTTTGGGACATCTTTTTTACTTTTCTTCTGATACCTCGTCGTTTTTATCATGACAGCGCCAGCAAATGCCGTGGAAAGTTAGTCGGTGATCCTTTATGATAAAGTTCCAACGTTTTTCAACAACGGCTTCCACATCTTCAAGTAAATCTTCCTGAATTTCATCAACCGCACCACATTCGATACAAACTAGATGATGGTGGAAATGCGCAGCTCCCTCTTGGCGTAGATCATAGCGCGAAACGCCATCGCCAAAGTTGATTTTGTCGACAATTTTGAGCTCAGTTAGTAATTCTAACGTTCTATAGACAGTCGCTAGACCAATTTCCGGTGCCTTTTCTTTTACTAAAAGGTAAACATCTTCTGCACTTAGGTGGTCTTCCTCGTGCTCAAGCAGTACAGCAACTGTTGCTTCTCGCTGCGGCGTCAGCTTATAACTAGCACTATGCAACTGTTTTTTTATACGATCAATTCGGCTCTCCATGTGACGCCCCCCTAAACTCTTTCCATTATACCAAAGGAGTAAATCCTATTACAAGATAGTGAGTATATTTCGAATATGCTTTTGTATGTTTTTACCTGATAATCAATTATGCCTCGGCATAATTGCCGCTGATGCTTCGCTTTCGCGCAGTAAACATTTGTAGCTGACGCTTCGCTTTCGCTACAGAAAAAAATTGTAACTGCCGTTTCACTTACGTTACACAAAACAATTGTAGCTGTCGCTTTGCTTTCGCTACAGAAAAAATTGCTGAAAGAAGTTAAATTTTCATAGCTCATCACCATAACATGTGGTTGATTTCCATTCTAACTGGGCGCTTTCCTGGGGGCGTCCAGTCTTCACTCCAATCAACTTTATAAAAGGTATACGTTTTAACAAAATGCCATCCACAACCTTTGGTGATGAGCCATTTTCATGTTGTACTTATCAATTTAATACATAAGAAATAACAACAAACTCAGCCACTATTATGATGAAAAATACGATAAAATTCAACAAAATTGTCCGACCATGTATCATTTTCCCGATTTTTCTCTTTGACCAAGCTGGCACAAGTAAATTGCATAGGTTTAGCAACAATATACAATAGATAAGCTGAAATGGAAACCACCAAATCGTATAAACCCAGAAAGCTTCAAGCTTCTGTAATAAAAAAACGGAGCTAAAGCCAAAAAAGGTAGCACGTATCGCCACTGTTACACGTACTAGAACCTTCAGGACACTATGTGTTGCAAGCAATAATACAAGCGCTATTGAAACAGCAACAGGTAGCACTAAACGAAATAGAGAATGCCTGTCCCCATTTGTTAATCGAGGCTCTATAAATGAAATAAAAGGCTCTGCATTCGGCCCACCAATAATATGAAATAAGATAACGCCACAAACGAAACTCACAGCAATGATGGATGCGTGATAAAATATAGACACCGTACGAGACATAAACATGCTCCTTTTCTATCAAGGTTTGTACAGCTTATGCTCGTCCGCTTCTATTATGCTAAAGATATTTTCTTATTGTGCCGCAAGCCAAAGTACTGCAAATGCTGTCTTGGCGTCAAATATACGCTCATCTGCAACCATTTGCCCCGCTTCTTCCAACGAAACTTCTAATAATTCGACAAATTCATCCTCATCTAGATCTGCTTTGTTTTCAATTTTATATAAATCCTTTGCCACAAATAGATGGATGATCTCATCTGCGAAGCCTGGGGATGTTGCAAACGCTTGTAAATAAGTTAAGCATTGTGCACCGTAACCTGTTTCTTCCTCTAATTCGCGGCGCGCGGTCTCAATCGGCTCCTCACCAGGTTCTAGCTTGCCAGCTGGTATTTCAATAATTGATCGTTCTAAAGCTTTGCGATATTGCTCCACTAATACTAACTTTCCTTCATCGGTAACAGCAATAACTGCAACTGCACCAGGATGCTTTATAATCTCCCTTTTTGCAACATTACCATTCGGTAAAGTGACATCATCAACCTGTAGTTTCACAATTTTCCCGTCATAAATGGGTGTAGTCTTTGTCGTTTTTTCCTCAAACTTTTTCATTGACTATAACCTCGCTTGTTCTTCAGATATGTTCATTGTACCATTACAAGTAGAGAAATCGAAGGAGGGCATTGGCATGAAAAAAAGACAGCTTGGCTCAAGTGAATTGTTTATTTCAGAAATTAGTTTAGGGGGCATGTCTCTTTCGACAGATAAGAAAAAGGCTGCTGAAATCGTCGCTATGGCACTAGATGCTGGCATTAATTACATCGACACAGCCGATTTATATGATTTTGGGGCAAATGAAGAAATTATTGGCGCTATTTTAGGGAAACGTCGTCAGGATGTTATAGTCGCTACGAAAGTTGGGAATCGATGGACAGAAGGTGTAGAAGGTTGGCATTGGGATGCATCTCCGTCTTATATAAAGGAAGCTCTCCACGCTAGCTTAAAACGACTAGGAACTGACTATATTGATGTTTATCAATTACATGGTGGGACGATTGAGGACGATTGGGATGGCATTATCAACACTTTTGAAGAGTTGAAAAAGGATGGATTGATTCGAGAATATGGCATTTCCTCTATTCGACCAAATGTACTAAAGCGTTTTTTACCAACAAGCTCCGCTAAAAGTGTCATGATGCAATACAGTGCTTTAGACCGTCGACCAGAAGAATGGTTCGACTTTATCGCAAGTGAAGGGGCTTCTGTTGTAACACGCGGGACTGTTGCAAAAGGTTTACTAACAAATAGCTGGAAAGAACGTTTACAGCGTGTCAACGGCTTTAACACATATACAGCGGACGAATTAACAGCAGTATTAACAGGCTTATCTTCACATTATGACGATTTACATGCACTAGCAATCGCCTTTAATCTAAAGGAACCAACTATAGCCTCAACAGTGATTGGTGCAAGCTCACAGGAACAGTTGGCACAAACACTCGTTGCCTATGAAAAAATTGATTCAATAACAGATTTTAAAGCAATAAAAGAGCTAACAAAAGCCGACCAATATATGGAGCACCGATGAAAAAATGGCTTATCTTAATAGCATTTTTAGTAGTACTTGCAATCTCCTCTAGTATGACCTATGAACAACAGTCTATTATTCCTGAGTTGGAGCAAGTATTAGCAAATAAACCGTTTGAAAAGCAATTATCTGTGTTAAAAATTCCTTATTGGGACACAGTTGTTTCTGTGGAAGAACGTGGTTACTTTAAGTTCGTAGAATTTTTAATTCGAAAATTAACACATTTTGTTGGATTCGGCTGTATCGCACTTGGTATTTTCTTTGCATGGGGAAAACGTCGATTCGCCGCAGGTGTCGCTATTGCTGGTACAGCTCTTATAGCAACGCTTGATGAAATCCGTCACAGCTTTATACCAGAACGCATGATGAGCGGACAGGATGTTATTTTGGATACAGCTGGAGCGATTGTTTTTGTTGGGATTGTCGTGTTGGTGAGGAAAACTTTTAAAAGACAAAGGGCGTTTTAAAAAATTATTAAAAAGAGTTAAAGTAATATACTTAATAGATCGATTGGTATATACAATGTGCAACATTATTATTTATAGCTGAACTAATTTTGATATTAGTTCAGCTTTTATTTGTGTTTAAAGAAGTCTAAAATATTTAATAAAAATGTAGTAATTTTTCTATCGATTATTCAACTAAGGGGCAAGTTAATTGAATAGAGGCATAGATTTTTATGGTAAAATAATGGTGAATAATAGGGGTGTTCAAATGAAAAAAGGCACTTTAAACAAAAATACAGTTATCGCATTTGCAGTGATCGTAATTTTTATGACTGTTATATGGTTATTTTCTGAAAAGTCTATTTCCTATTCAGAACCTCAAGAAGCTATATTTGCCGTTGAAAAAGATTTAGAGTTAATTCCAGCCTATAAAATAAACAGTAATGCTCTTTTCTTTTTCATAAAAAATAAGAATAATCTAGGAGCTACGTATGTACGAAAAGGACTTTGTGGATGGAAAGCAGACTTCCTTACTTGGGGCCCTATGGATAATAAAAGAAATTATGAGAAATTAAACGGTTATCAAGGATATGGTGAAAATCTACTATTTGGAGTAATTAAAGATGGCGATGACCGACTTCTTCAACTTGATGATAAAAATGCTACAATACTAAATTTAGAAATGTTACCTGCTGAAGTCTTAGAAGAATATCAATTAAAAGGATTGTATATTTGGTACTTTGAAAGTGACACTGCTCTAGAAGAAGGAACAATCAAACTAATTAATAAATCCACAGAAGAAGTGCTAGATGAAATTGATTTATAAATAACTTATAGATGTTATTTCGTTCTAAGTTAAAAGGAAGAAAAAATAAATACAGGGGGCGTTAATTGTAACTAACAGGGGCTTGAGTTGCATAGGCAGCTCTTTTTTCTTTATTGAACTATCGACGCAGGTTAGTTCAATAAGTGGCAAAAGGATACTGGGTTATACTATAGAACAAATAAGGAAGTAAAATAATTTTTTGGAGGTAATGGATGATTAAAGATTCGTGGTTTACTGTGCAACAGATTGATTGGAATACTTACGCAATTAGTGAATATGGACATTGGGAGAAGGTACATTCATTTTTATTATTGGGTAATCAAAAAGCGGTACTAATTGATACTGGTCTTGGAATTGATAATATTAAGAGAATTACTGATCAATTGACTACCTTTCCGATTGAGGTCATTACAACTCATGTCCACACTGATCATATTGGAAGTCATGGAGAATTTGAAAAAATCTATGTTCATGAGGGAGATAAAGATTGGTTAGTGAATGGAATAAAAGGCTTGTCAATAGGGCAAATTAGAAAAGATATTAGTAGAGATATAACATTACCTACTCCAAATACATTTAATCCAGACACATATCAACCATTTCAAGGGGAACCTACAGATTTGTTAGTTGATGGTGATGTAATTGAGTTAGGTAATAGAAAATTAGTCATCTATCATACTCCGGGACATTCTCCTGGTCATATTTGTGTTTTTGATGAAACAAACGGTTATTTGTTTACAGGGGATTTACTATATGATGAAACCCCTATATATGCTTTTTATCCTTCAACAAACCCTGTTGATTTAGTCAATTCATTGAAAAAAATTTCAGAGATACCAAACGTTTCAATGGTTTACGGTTCACATAATACTTTAGGGCTTGAACCAAAAATTTTAAAAGAAGTAAAAATTGCAGTTAAGTTTTTGAATGAAAATAAACTTACTAAATTCGGTACTGGAATCCATAAATTTAATGGTTTTAGCGTACAGTTTTAACGGTTCTTATTGAACGAAAGATGCAGGCCAGTTTAAGTAGCCGGCATGTGTAGCATCGTATCGGATTAACCGACGCAAAAAGATGGGAATTCCCTTATTATTAAGAAATTTTAATATAAAAATCGAAGGGGACTTGAATTATGTTTAGATTACTTTTGGAATTAATACGAATAACTGGAATTTTATTAATTCTAGGTGCTATGATGGGGACTTTGGTGAAATTAATCTATGCGAGTTTAGGGATAAATGTAGATCATACCAATGGTGGTTGGTTAGTTGGTATTTCAATTCTTATTTTAATTTTCGTGTTATACAGAAATAAATTTCAATTTTCCGGATTTTATAAAGGACCAGGAAAAGTAAAGCTTCCAAAAAGAGTTAGTAATTCTCTAATTTTATGTTCTATTCTAATGTTATTCATAGCTCCACTCTTCAACTAACGCACTCAGTTAGTTGAAGAAGAGAAGTTATGAATTCATCAATTTGTTAAATTTTTTGTCGTAAAGACTTCGCTTTATAAAAACTGAACGCCAATAATCATATAGATCTTTTCGACTTGCTTTTAGAAAAGTTTTTAATACTTTTTTTAAATCAGAGTTATAAGGAAATGCGATGTCTTTACCTAAGCTGTAGCCTTTATTAAAGAAAAACGCTGCAGATTCATAATCTTTAATTTCTTGATATAAAATGCCTATGAATATAAATCCACTAGCTAATTCTTCTACTTCGAAATCTTCGTCATTTAATTTACTATAAAAAAACTCTATCGCTCTTAATTTTTTCTTCCTCGAAAACAAACCATATAATGAAATAACTTGCGCTACCACTTCATTATATTTTTTTGAAGGGTCTTTTATATTATAATTGTATTTCATTTTATCACCTATCTCCTTAAAACCTTTTTACACCAATCTGCCCTATCTCCCCATACCTATCCTCGCTCGTCATCTCAGAATTTAAAAAGTTATCGTATCAACATTTCAGGTGTTTTCCTATCTAAATCTCATATCTTAATAAGGATTCTTAAAATGCACCCAAAGCGTCGTTTTGGTTACCTTTCATAAAAGAATGTTATTCAATAATATGGCCCGATCGTTGAACACAAGTTAAACAACATTGTTGAACTAACCTGCCTTGTTCATAAAAAAGAACTGCACATACAATTCAAGCTTCTTCAAGTAAAGCACCCGAGAATGTAAGTGTAATTCTTCACAAATTAAGTCTTAAAAGCGCTATTCAACAATTTTACTTTTTTATGGTCGCAACTAGGAAAAGGTCAGATAATTTTTCTACCACAGTTAGTTTATTTTCAATTATCATCTCAGTCTCTTCACCATATTCATGATTTAATATATAGACAGGAGGGTTATTACCTTCGTGTATATTTATTGCGTAAGGATTTCCAATACCTATTTCTAATCCGATACAAATATAACCGTTTTTATGTACTGCACATCCAGGAACAGCGTCTAAACATTCTTGAATAATACACTTTGGATTCAAGAATTCTATTCGTAATTCAGCTTCTTCATCTAGAGGAACCACCAATTTACTATCACACACTTCTACCGTAGTCATTAATTCTATCAACCATTCAGGAAGTTTAATATCTAGTTTTTTATTTAGGTCATTTATTTCTCCAACTGTCGCTATCCTAGTGGATGCTCCAGACCTTTGAATCATTTCTTTAGCATTTGTCATTACTTCATTAACCAACGTGACTCCTCCATACAATTAGAAATATTTTTCTTTTAAATTTCTTTTTACCTTATCCTTTTACTAAAAAATCCGTCAAATACAGCCTTACTTTCAGCTATTACACCTCGTTAGAAAAAATTTCTTTCTATTATCCTCTATTGAAAAAATAATTTTAATTTAAAATATCCATTTAAAAAATGTATAAACTCCAACTAATGCAAAAATAAATATTAAAATTATTATTGAAAGACAACCAAAAATAATCCAGTTTTGTTTACCCTCTATTGGAACATCTGGTTCTTCTACTAATTTTTCTTTTACTTTATATAAAAGTGCTGGGTCTAATTCCATTCCTTTTAAAAGTTCAATATCGCCTTTATACTTTAAAGCTCTTGCTATATTATTAATGTCATTTCCCATAGATTTTTCAAATTCAATACACGCGTGTACCATTAATGGAGTCTTATTCTCTTCTAAATACCAGTATCGACCAGCCATTGCAGGATATTTTAACTCGAAATAAATGTCTCCCAACTTTTTACGGAGTTCTAATTCATTTGGAAAGGTTGATATTAACCCGTGTAATCTATCCCTTGCCTTCCCCAAATCATCATTTTTAATATCCTCTTCTATGCCTTTTAAAGTCTTTGAAATTTTCTTTTCAATAAAAAACACCCTCTTAATTCTTTACTCTTATTATTTTTCGATAGTATACTGCTTGGTTAGTAAAAAAACGTCTCCACTTGTTGAAGAAACGCTCTCGCTCTAATTTCTTTCCATGGAATACTTGACCTATCAAATCTTAACAATGTATGGCCTTATTATATATATGTAATTTTTTCCCCATTCAACTAATATGCCCAGTTACCTGTATAACTAGTGGAGAAAAATTGTATATATTATATTTTCAGACTATGTCTTTAAACACAAATAAAAGCTGAACTATATCAAAATTAGTTCAGCTTAAAAATATCGTATTATAATATTGCACATAAGATACTGATCTATTAAGTGTATTACTTTGACTCTTTTTAAAAAAATTTAAAGTGTTCCCTTTGTTTTTTATAATCTTATTCGAATCTCCAAAAATATAGTTCTTCAGATTCTGAATATAAAATTGCCCCTGCTTTTTGTAATACTTTATGTGAGGCAATATTATTTTTATCCGTATCGGCAATTACATACTTAACGTTAGATTGACGTAGTAACCAATCTTTCATCTTCCTAACAGCTTCCGTCATGTATCCCTTTCCCTGATATAGTGGAAATGTATAGTACCCGATTACGACATCGCCCTGCTCATTCGGTAGTCCTTTTAGCATAATGCCACCAACAATACTATTTGTTTCTTTCGATACGATTAACCAATTTGTATGCCAAAAATAATTTTTTTCATCATCTAATACCTTTGCTAGTCTAAACTTCAAAGCTTGTCTTAGTTCCTCATCAAGATAAACTTCTTTACTATTTACTGACAACTCTATTTCCAATGACTTTTCATCATTGATTAGTAAGTCTAAACATTTTGCATTCAATGGGATTAATCTTAATTTTTTAGTGCTTAATTCAATCATTTTTTCTCTCCTATCATAGATTGTAACTAAACTATTATTAAGAGATATATGTATTGGCAGCGTCTCCCGTTGTTTATTTTTAAATAAAGGATAGCACTCTTTTACCCTTGTATTTAAAGGTGATTAATTCTATCACTCGAGGAATATAATGTAAATAAATTCTTCTTCACTACTATTGTTCCGATAAAAACATAAATCATTCCGATAAATCTTAGAATCTTTCCGATAAAACATAAAATTGTTCCGATAAATCTCGAAATCTTTCCGATAAATAAAATATCCCTCCTCGAAAAGTTGATAATTTGAGGAGGGTTTATATGATTATTTATTTTCTACTGGTTTCCCGTAAGTTGTGAATCGTTCTAACATATATGTCATTTCTTGATCATCTAAAATAACTGGTGTGCCAATGGATCTAGCACGAACATATACTTCTGCACATAGTTCTATTTCTTCAGCGATATTAAAGGCTTCTTCCACATTCGCACCCGCTGCTAACAAACCATGATTAGCTAACAAAACTGCTTTCGAACCTTCCATTGCTTTAAGTGCATTTTCCCCGAGGTCTGGTGTACCAAAGCTTGCGTAATCAGCGCATTGAACTGCTTTACCTGCTACTGCAACCAGATAAGAGACTGCAGGTAAGGACTCACGCAAACAAGAAAGTGTTTTGGCAAAAATAGAATGTGTATGCACAACCGCTTCAAGTTCAGGGCGCCTTTTATATACCATTGTATGCATCGCCCATTCACTAGAAGGTTTATGATGCCCCTCGATTACATGCCCCTCTAAATCAATCAAAACGATATCAGCAGCAGTTAGCTCATCGTAGGGGATACCACTTGGACTGATGGCGACGCAATTTTCAGTAGGAACATAGATACTAATATTCCCACCAGTACCTTTCGTTAATCCATTTCGAATCATTAATTGACAATGATGAATAACTTTTTCTCGCTCTGTTTGTAGTCTCATCTTATTCCACCTTCCACTTTTGCTCTATCACAACATGGTGATGCTTATTTATTTCGCACAATGCGTAAATCTAAATTACTTTTCAAAAATTCATTAACGACTTCTTGCTGTTCGTCGTTAAACGGTTTAATTTCATCAACGATAATTGTAGAAATAGCATCGGCTGGCATGACTTGGAATAGTTTTTTGACGCCAACCTTGCTCTGATCAATAAGTGCTATTACCTCATTAGATTTGTGAATCATTGCTTGTTTAGCTTCGCCTTCATCAATTGTTGAGTCTGTTAATCCTTCTTGTAATGTCAAGCCCCTTGCAGAGATGAACAGTTTATCGATATTGATAGATTCCATATATTTTTTCAAAGACGTTCCCATCGTTGAAATAGAGTTTGGACGTACATAACCGCCAAGTAAAATCGTCGTCACTTCACTCGAAATTAAATCAAGGGCAACGCTTATATTATTCGTAACAACTGTTATATTCTTAATCCCTTTTATCAATTTTCCTACTTCTGCTGCCGAAGTACTTGCATCGATACCCACTACGTCCCCATCTTGAATTATTGTAACCGCTTCTTGAGCCATTAATTGCTTAGCTTCTAAATTTTCAGATGCGCGTAAATTTAAATTATCTTCAACAAAGGATTTTTGGATAGGCTTTGCACCGCCCAACACACGAATTAATAGCCCTTCACTTTCCATCTTTTCTAAATCGCGTCGAATCGTCATCTCAGACACTTGAAAACGTTCACTTAAATCTGAAATTTCTACGTAATTTTTTTGGTTCACTAGTTTATTAATTTCATCTTGTCTTCGTTTAAGAGAATTTGTCATGCGTGTCATCCTATCTTTGATTAGTTAAAAATTGCACGCACCTTTTCTTCTGTCGGGTGTTCGATAATCCCTTTTTCTGTAACAATCGCTGTTATGAGTGCAGCAGGTGTCACATCAAAGGACGGATTGTACACCTTTACATCAGCTGGCGCGATGTATTGTCCTGTTGGTTTTAACACTTCATCTACACTACGCTCTTCAATCGGGATATTTGCACCAGTTGGGCAATGTAAATCAATCGTTGGTGTAGGTGTCGCTACATAAAAGGGAATATTATAGTATTTTGCTAAAATGGCCACCCCGAGTGTACCAATCTTGTTAGCAACATCGCCATTTGCAGCTACACGATCACAGCCAACTATGACTCCCTGCACTTTGCCCTGTGCCATCACCGTCGCTGCCATATTATCCGTAATCAACGTAACATCAATACCAGCATTAAAGAGTTCAAAAGAGGTAAGCATGGCACCTTGGAAACGAGGTCTAGTCTCGTCAGCAAATACTTTAAAACTCATCCCCCGCTCCTTTGCCAAATAAAAAGGAGAAGTTGCTGTGCCATATTTTGTCGTAGCCAAAGCGCCGGCATTACAATGAGTTAGTACCCCTTGGCCATCTTCCAATAGCGTCAATAAATGTTCACCTATGGAACGATTAATCTCGATATCTTCAGTATTAATAGCAATTGCCTCTTGTAATAAAATGTCTTGGAACGTTGCTAAATCACTCGTCTCTATTTGCAAAGCTTTCTGTTCCATTCTTTCTAAAGCCCAGAATAAATTGACAGCTGTAGGACGAGACGTTGCTAAATACTGTACTTGCTTTTGTACTTCTTCCTTTGCCGCACTAACGGAACCTTCATAGTGCTGAATCGCCACATATACCCCGTAAGCTGCTGTTACACCTATGGCGGGAGCCCCTCGTACTATCATTGTATGAATAGCACTCCATACTTTTTCTACAGTTTGGACTTCTACATACACAATGTCATTTGGCAATTTTGTTTGATCTAGTAGAATGAGTGTATCTTTTTTCCATTCTATTGTATTTAATTCCATTAAATCAACACCCCATTCTTATATTTTAGTAATAGCTTTATATAGCCCTGAATATGGCTGATTTCCTTATTTAAGATACACTCTTTCGCAATCTTTAAACAACGTCTTTCGGCTGTTATACGAGCGTCTTTTGGTTCAATGGTCGTAATATCTGCTACTTTGGCTAAGCCAATTATTCGACGGTTCATCTCAATCCCTGCAATTGCAAATGCATCTCGACTGATTCGTTCCATATAGTCATCGAGTAAGGTTGCATAAACAGCAAACTGCTCCGTTGATGTTGCTAAGATATTTCGTGCCTTCTTGTGGAATAATTGAATAGTAGATAGTAATGTTTCTTCAATCCACGAAACAAATTCGTCTTCTTCGTAAGCTAATCCTCTTGCCCAGGAAAATGTTAGGTTGGCGATTAAATTCCCCACATCATAACCTATAGGTCCATAAAAGGCGAATTCTGGATCAATAACCTTCAATGTTTTCTCATTAATAAAAATAGAGCCTGTGTGCAAATCACCATGTAAAAGCGCTTGTGCCTCTGTTAAAAACTGTATTTTCCGTTTAGCAACTTCTAAATGTAAATCTGTATCCTCGTATACATACGAATGTATCCACTCTTCATTTCCAGCCGTTAGAATATTTTGCTTTTTGAAATCAATATAAGGCTCTGTATAAACTAGATGTTCTGTAATTTCACACAGCTCAGGGTTGATGAATCGCTTTTGACATTCTTTTTTCTTTTTTGGATCTAATAAAAAATCCGTTGTTCGAATAAGATTTTCCGCCATAAAAGTAGAGATTAACTCGGCGAAATGATCAAACGTTTTAAATTCGTTCAATTGCTTTCTCATAATCTCAAAATCTTTTAAATCTTCCATTACGCAACAACTCATAACTTCATCAAACAATAAAATTTCTGGTACAAGGGAAGGTGTCAGTTCCCCTTCAATTATTAAAGCTTCTGTTTCTATTCGATTCCGATCTGTCGAGAGCACGAAATCATCAGAGATACGAGCTTGTGGACCAGCTTGTTTGACGATGACAGAGTCACCTTGCTCATTTTTCACACGAAATACATAATTTAAATTGCCATCACCAATTTCGTCACTATGTAGCGTTCCACTAAAACCTTTAATTTTTGCTTGTACATAGCTTTTTACATCTTCTTCGTTCATTAAAAAATATTTGGAATACATAACAATAACCTCCTATTTTTTTCGGCTGTAGTACGTTGAAGCTAGCGCAAATGCTAAAACAAGTCCTTTAATAATATTTAAAGAATAGTAAGGAACTGATAACATTACTAATCCATTTTCTAAAATACCGACTAATGCGGCTCCGAATAATGTTCCAATGGCATTTGGTTTACCATGACCAGCGAATGATTGCCCTATAAAAGCAGCAGCAACAGCTGGCATTAAATACCCTGCACCTGCATTAATTTGCGCAGACCCGATTTGAGATGCGAGTAATAACCCACCAATCCCAGCTAAAACTGCTGAGAAAATATAAGCTAACATTTTATAACGGTTGACAGGAATTCCCGATAATTTTGCTGCTTCTTCATTGCCTCCAACAGCGTATAAAAAACGTCCATGTTTGGTATATGTTAAAAATACATGTACTAACATAACGATGACCAACATGATTAAAATGATCCAAGGTGTCTTACTTAACAATAAGAAGAAATCCGAAATTCTACCTTCTGTTGGTGTCCCATCTAAACGAGGCATACCAACAGAGATTGAACCACCTCCTGTATATGTCATAGCAACACCTTCAACAATAAACATAGTTGCTAATGTGGCAAACAAATCGGGTATTTTCACTTTTACGATTAAAAACGCATTAAATAGTGCTACACAAAGCACGGCTAAAATAGCAACCAAGATGGATACACTTGTTGGCATGCTAAACCATACAAACATAGATACAACAACTGAGTTCGCCAATGTGGCTGTCGAACCAATCGATAAGTCGAAACCATTAACAGATAAAGAAACTGTTAATCCAACTGCTATAATCGTAACGATTGAAATACTTCTTAAAATATTTAAGACATTATTTGTTTGCATAAAATTAGGGATAGAAACAGTAAAAACAATAATCAATAAAATAACAGCTAATACAATTGCCCAATCCTTTATAAATAATAGCGTTTGATTATTTTTACGCTCTTGCATACGCTTCCCCTCCAGTAGCATAGAACATAACTTCATCTTCTGTCGTTTCGCTTGTGACTAACTCTTTCACAATTTTCCCATCGTACATCACATAGATTCGATCGGTAATTAACAAAATTTCACTTAATTCACTTGTCGCATAAATAACGCTCTTTCCTTCTTTTGCCTGCTCATCAATTAGATTAAAAATATCGCTTTTAGCTCCAACATCGACACCTTTTGTAGGTTCATCAAAAAGAAGAATTTCTGCATCGGTCATTAACCATTTACCAATTGCGATTTTTTGTTGGTTACCACCAGAAAGATTCGCTACCTTTTGAAGTTCGTTCGGTGTTTTAGCGCCTATTTTTTGAATCATTGATCGAGCAGCCTCTCGTTCATTCGCTTGTTTAATAAAACTACCTAAACGTGTGAATGGCCGTAAATTGACCATCGATAAATTTTTGAATATCGGCTCTTCAACAAATATCCCTTCTTTCCGGCGTTCTTCAGGAATTAAACCGAAACGGTTTTTAACAGCATGGTAGGGACTTAGGTTTTTAATAGGTTTCCCATACAATTCCATAGAACCAGATTTAATATTAGACATACCAAATATCGCTTTGCATAATTCTGTTTTACCAGCTCCAACTAAACCAGCCAGACCAATAATCTCATGTTTATTGACATGAAAAGATACGTCATTTACTAAGCCTGAATCGTCGACAAGATGGTTGATCTGTAAGGCTATTTGTCCTTTTTCTTTTAATTGTTTGTGATGAACTAAATCAAAAGTTTTACCAAGCATTTGCTCGATAACTTGATTTTGAGTAATCCCTTCAATTAAGCTTTCTTTTACAATTTTGCCGTCTTTCATAATGGTAATTTTTTCGCAGATTTCAAATAGCTCTGGTAATCGGTGAGAGATAAAGACAATTCCAAGATGATGATTTTTAACTAAATCTCGAACTAGAGAAAACAATTTCTCAGTTTCTGCTTGGCTTAAAGGGGCGGTAGGTTCATCTAATATAAGAAATTTTCTCTCATGAATTAATGCCCGCGCTATTAACACCATTTGTTTATCCGCTAAAGAAATATCCTGCACCTTTTTTTCAATATTTAACTTAATACCAATCCGATCTAACACATCTTTTGTACTCTGACGGATTTTTCGCCAATTGATAATTGACTTTTTATCGAATATCAGTTGATCTAGCATAATATTCTCTGCAACACTTAAATAGGGTATTAACGCTGTATCTACTTCTTGATAAACAATATCTATACCTAATTCCTTTGATTTTTTCGCATCAGTAATAGAAACTAGTTCATCGTTTATAAAAATATCACCCGTATAATGCGGATAGGCTCCTGAAAGAATTTTCATTAGAGTCGATTTACCAGCCCCATTAGCACCAATGACAGCGTGAATTGTGCCTGATTCTAGTTGAAAATCGACATCACTTAAGGCTTTCACACCGGGAAATTCGATTGAAATTTTTTTCATCTCAATGACTGTCTTGGCTTTCATAGCTAACACGCCTTTCACTTTTAGGTAAAAGAAAACGTCTTATTGAAAACAAGACGTCATCTTTGTATTATTTTGAATAGTGTTCACGTAATGTTTTCATCCATTCCTCATCAAAATCAGTAGATACGCCCCAACCATCAATAATTTCATTTAAATTGAGCATCGTTGTATTATCTTTTAAATCACTTTGTTTAATTAGCTTTGCTTCTAAATCATACTCTGCTGGAGTTTCTTCACCCGCTAATTTTTTCGCCATTAAACGCATATTCATACGACCGATTAGCGCTGGGTCTACAGCAGCTGTGGAAATCCATTGACTATTATTTTCTTTCATTAAGTTAATATCTTGATTTGATACATCGATTGAAACCAATTTAATGTCTGAACGATTGTTATCTACTAATGCTTTATAAGCCCCTTTTGCTAACTCATCCCATGAACCCCAAATAGCATCTACTGTACCTTCAGGATATTTTGCTAAAACGGCATTCACTTTTGCAGCAATATCACCTTGAATATCTTGGAAATTAGTAGGTCCAATTGTTTCTAAAGTGACAATTTCACCTTTATCTTCAAACTCTTTATATATTTCCTGACGTCTATCTAAAGGAGATAATCCCCCAAACCATAGTTTAATAACCTTTACAGGCTCCTTACTTAAATCCGCAATTTCTTGAAGAGATAAACGTGCTAACTCATAATCATCTTGGAATGTAGCAGTAACACCATCTAAACTCTGACCATTCTTTTTAGCGACAGTATCAAATAATGTCACTTTAATCCCTTTATCAACAGCAGGCTTAATCATGTCATATGAATAATCTTCTTTACCGTGTGAAATAATAATACCGTCATAGTCTTGCTGTATAATTTGCGAAACTAATTCTTGGAACTTAGCATCATTATTTTCAACTATCTGCGTATCCACTTTGAACCCCAGCGCTTCGCCTTCCTTACGTGCACCATCTAAAAATTGTTTCGTATGATCATCTGATGCTAGATTACGTAATACAGCAATTTTTTTACCGTTTTGTACACCTTCAGGAACACCTTCAATAATTTCGTTTGTGTCACTTTTAGCATTATTTCCGCTATTGTTACTACAAGCTGCCAAAACAAGTATTCCCACAAGCAACATCAACGAGACTCCAAATCTTTTCATGAAAATCCCCCTTTTCTATTAAAAAATGATATGAAACTCTCGACTAAGCATCAATTTCAAATAATCATATTATTCAGAATATTTTTTGTCAACTTAAAATGTTAAATAAAATCATTTTTTAGTTATTTTTTTTCATCAATAATTACATTTTGTTTATTTTAAACGGAATTATTAATCGAAACGTTTATTATTTCACAATACAGAAGAATATATAAAATCAAATCTTTTATCCTCGTGAGTAAGACAAATCTATTTGGTAGTTTTCACGATTCTCAAATTAAATAATAAAAAAACTGTTTTTAAAAATAGTATTTGGCAACAATTTTTTTCTAATTGTTCCGATAAATCTCGAAATCTTTCCGATAAAACATAAAAAACAGTGAATCCGCATTTGGATTCACTGCTTCTCTTTAAAATTTTGAGCCTTTATCGCCGTATTCGTTTAGTAGTTCTTCAAACGATTTGTTTTTTTCACGTTGTTTGCGCTCAAAGGCTAGTTTTGCTTGGCGCTCTTCTTCTGCGGCCTGCTCTTTCGCTGTTAAATCTTGCTTGGCCGCTTTTAATTTGGCAAGCACGTCACCGCCTAGCTGATCGGCTAATGTAACTGCCTCCTGCTTTGGTAGACTAGCTGTTACGCTACTATCCACGCGTTGCTGTTGTTTTCGTTTCTTTCCCATTGCAATTCACCTTCTTATTCACTTCAAGGGCGCTTGACTACAGTTGCTACACCTTGTCCACCACCGATACATAGTGTTGCGAGACCTGTCTTTGCATCACGCTTTTCCATCTCATGTAAAAGTGTTACTAAAATACGTGCTCCACTTGCACCAATCGGGTGGCCAAGGGCAATTGCGCCCCCGTTCACATTTAGTTTATCATGATTAAAGCCTAGTTCGCGATCTACAGCGATTGATTGAGCTGCAAAAGCTTCATTTGCTTCAATTAAATCTATATTATCTAACGTTACATCAGCTTTTGCCAATGCTTTCTTTACGGCCGTTACAGGGCCAGTTCCCATTATAGCTGGGTCAACACCCGCGCTTGCATTCGCTGTAATTAGTGCGAGAGGTCGAATGCCTAACTCGTCCGCTTTTTCTTTCGACATGACAACGACAGCCGCTGCACCATCGTTAATGCCTGATGCGTTTGCTGCTGTTACGGAGCCATCCTTTTTAAAGGCAGGTCGTAGTTTTGATAGCGACTCAGCTGTAACGCCTTGACGCGGGAATTCATCTTTATCAAAAATAATAGGATCGCCCTTACGTTGAGGAATTTCCACCGCAACGATTTCCTCGTTAAACTTCCCTGCTGCCATTGCCGCTTCTGCGCGCTGTTGTGAACGTGCTGCAAAGGCATCTTGTTCCTCTCGGGAAATCTCATAGGCATCACATAAATTTTCAGCTGTAACGCCCATATGATAGTCATTGAATGCACACCATAATCCGTCATGAATCATCGTATCGACTACTTTTTGATCTCCCATGCGGAAGCCTTCTCGTGCATTTCTTAATACATACGGTGCTTGGCTCATATTTTCAAAGCCACCTGCAACGACAATATCCGCATCACCTGCTAAAATGGCTTGTGTCGCTAAGTGAACCGATTTTAGTCCTGATCCACAAACTTTAATAATCGTTAATGCAGATACTTCATGTGGCAAGCCTGCTGCAATCGCTGCTTGACGAGCTGGATTTTGTCCAAGTCCAGCTGATAAAACATTCCCCATAATAACCTCGTCAACTTGTTCACCTGCTACACCAGCACGTGCTAATGCTTCTTTAATAACAATACTCCCTAATTTTGTCGCTGGTACGTCCTTTAATGTTCCTTGGAATGAACCAATAGCTGTACGTACAGCACTTACTATTACTACTTCTTTCGTCATAAACATTCTCCCCTTTTCCCCGTTCAAAAATGAACACTGCATGCATATGCTACTAGCAGATATATCTATTTTAACAAATATTTTGACGATTTTCGATAATAGAAATAATCGCAGTTTTGCTAAAGATAATGTAAAATGTTGACGTGTTTTAAACAATCTCAGTTGGGAACATTACAATTAAGAAAAGTGCATACATACAAAAGATGTCGCTTGTATGCCAAGACAACAAAAGAAACAGGACGTGGAGGTGCTAATAATGAAAAAGAAAATGCTTTTATTTTCAGGTATAACAACGACGATTGCCGCAGCAGCAACTGGTCTATTCGGCTTCGCGCTCTCCAATAAATTAATGTACATTAAGCAAAAGGATCCTGAATTTGTTCGTGAACGTGAAACCACTGCTAAACGTTTTGATGAAGCTTGGTACAATAAAAATTTAAAATGTGAATTAAATATTGACTCGCCAAATGGCTATACGATTCGCGGCATTATGTTTCAGCCATTGGAAACAAATAATACCATCATTATTTGCCATGGTGTAACAGAAAATAAAATCAACTCCGTCAAATATGCTCGACTTTTTGAACGACTTGGCTACAATTCCGTTATTTTTGACCATCGTAGACATGGGGAGACAGGTGGGAAAACGACTAGCTACGGCTATTATGAAAAAAATGACCTTGACGCGGTAGTCAAAACGATAAAGGCAATGATTGGAGAAGACGCCATTCTTGGTATTCACGGTGAATCGATGGGTGCCGCAACAATGCTACTATATGCAGGAACTGTAGAGGATGGTGCAGATTTCTATATTTCTGATTGCGCGTTTTCTGATTTTTCAATGCTGCTGAAACAAATTGCGAAGACGGAATTTAAATACGGCTCGATTATTCCAATTCGTTTTGCAGATTTTTTTGTCCGCTTACGAGACGGTTATTCGTTTAAAAGCGTGACACCTTCTGAGGCTGTGACAAATATCGAAAAGCCTGTGCTTTTTATCCATAGTATACCTGACACATTTATCCCAGCTTCCATGTCACTGGATTTATACAATAAAAAAAGTGGTCCTAAGAAACTGAAGCTTTTTGATAAAGGTGCTCATGCACAGTCCTTTAATGAAAATATGGCTGAATATGAGGATTTAATCCATGACTTTTTAGAAAACTTCATCTATCAAAAAATTAATCGTGATTCTTCTTCATCTAATGTCATTCCATTTCATTTTTAGGACAAATGAAAACAATGTGTCAACATTAAATAAAATATAGCTCTTCTGCAAAACGAGGGGGTGATTTCCGTTCCGACTGGGCGCTTTGTAGCTGACGCTTTGCTTTCGCTACAGAAAACATTTGTTGCTGCCGCTTCGCTTTCGCACAGAGCAAAGCTTCCTGGGGGCGTCCGATGAGCCGCTTAGGCCAACACGATGTTGGTCACGAAGGCGTTATCACAGGATGTGATGGTTTTAGCCTTCGTTCCTCTGCCTGCTCGCTCCAGGGTCTCGGGCCAACACGATGTTGGTTACGAAGGCGTTATCACAGGACGTGATGGTTTTAGCCTTCGTTCCCCTAATTCCCAAGGAGTCGCCCAGTCTCCACTCCAATCAACCAATTCACATAGCATGTACCTTCTGACATGTCAGCGGCATCATAAAAGACGGAAAGCGAGTAGCCTAGGATTGAATTCACCCTCATTTTAAGCTCCATAACATTCATAAAAATTTCCTTGACCATTTTATTTTTCAATGAAATGAAAGTGGCATATTAAATAAAGTATGGCTCTTCCTCAAAATGTATCTGTGGAAAAGCAAAGTGGCACGACTCTCACAGATAACATAAAAAACCTTGCAATACTGAACTACACTTCCAATTGTTAGATGGTGTTAACAATTGGGTGCAGCTCGATACGCAAGGTTTTTAAATTTTTTATTCTGCAAAAACGATATGCCATTCATCACGTTTTGCTAAAAATTCTTTAGCTAACGCTTGTGCACCTTCTAGACTATGGCTAGCTGCCCAGCCGCATTGTACTTCATTGCACGCAGGGACTGCAGTGGCCTTTGTTACATCCATAAATGTTTTTTCTAAAATATTTAATAAGTCTTCATAATCATTGTGATTTATTAGCGATACATAGAAGCCTGTTTGGCAACCCATTGGACTGAAATCAACAATATGATCAGAGTAATTGCGAATAATGTCTGCCGATAAATGCTCTAAGGAATGTAATGCAGGCATTTCCATATGCTCTTTATTTGGCTGTTTAAATCGAATATCATATTTGTACACTTCATCGCCTTTTTTTCCTGTTTTAACACCTGCTAAACGTACATATGGCGCTTTTACTTTCGTATGATCTAAATCAAAACTTTCAACATTTGTTTTTTCTTTCTGCAATACAAACAACTCCTTTATATAGAATATTTTTATTATAACGAGTTTTCCGATAGATTTATATGCTTTTTATAAATTATTCAAATAATTTATAAAATTCAATTTTACATTGGCGTAATTGTTGTTGCTGTCGCTTCGCTTTCGCACAGTAAACATTTGTTGCTGTCGCTTCGCTTTCGCACAGTAAACAATTGCTATAAGAAGTAAAAAAACAACCAGCCCGGCTTGGACTAGTTGTTCTTTAAAAATTCCAATTATTTTTGGAATTTATTCATTTGTGACATCATTTGACGTACTTGCTTTTCAGACGGAGTACGACCCATTTGCGCCATCATCATACGAATCATTTGTTCGTTAATTGGTGGGTTTTCTTTTAAATATTTCATCATAGCTTGACGAGCTAAAAAGAAACCAAGTGCTGCGCCCGCTGCTAATGCGATAATTACGATAATAATCCAGCCCCATGTAGGCATACAACCAACCTCCTCCACTACAATATATACCGAGAAAAAAACTCTCCACGCTCCATTATACACCAAATATTAGCGTGTTACTATATATTGTAGTGAAAATTCCTAATGCATTGTATACTTCATTGGCTTTAGCCACCCACACTCATTATCTTGTTTATTAAATGCAATAAAGCGCTCGCTCATCTTCGCAAGCATTTGGAATAGATCCAAATCAAGCATTCGTGAACCCTCACAATAAACACAAATTTTGCGTTCCACTAAATAAATAGCCATTTTTCCTTTTATAGGATGTTCTAAAAATAAAGCATTACGAGCTCTCTCTAAATGTGCATACTTAGAATCTAGTTGCGCCTCAAGCATCGTAGCAATCTCATCGAAGCGTACGGTTTCACATATATATGCAAGCTCTTTTAAGGATTTCTCGTTAGCGTCTTCACAGCCCTGCATCATTTCTAATAACTTACGCTCTCTGCCGAAAATAAACGTTAAATGCTCTTCTTTTATTTTATATATGGAATAGGTTCTCACTAGAAATCCTCCTTCGCTCATTTCTTTTTCATAAGTATAGCTCATCCATACTTTTTAATTTGTCAAACGAAGGAGGCATTCATCTTCTATTTTTGTCGAAAACTTTCTACTTTCCGTTCTATCAAATGCTTTATGGCTAATTAAGTTTTTTACAATTTTAAGCTTCTTCTATAGTACTTAGAATATTCTCAGCCTCAAGACCTAGAGTAAAATCAATTTCCAGTCCGTTTTAGCAAAGCTTTCTAATAGGTAATATAAAGGTATCAACGAAAGGAGCTAAAACATATGAGAAAATTTTTTCTACTAATCGGAGGCTTTATCGCAGGATGTGTTGCACTCGCTTTAACTGGACCACTTGCAGGTCTACTATTTTCTGGATTGTTTGTAGCACTCGGTATGCACTTCTACACTTCAAGTAAATCGACATTCGGTAAAATCTTATGGTTTACAGTGGGTCTGATTGGTGTGCTATCAGCAATATCTAATATCCCTGCAATGGTTGGTTTAGCAGCAATCGCTGTCATCTATGTTATCTATAAAAAATGGAATGGCGAAGATGTAAAAATCCCAACAATTGAAGCTAAAAAAGAAGATCCATTTACAAACTTTGAAAAAGAATGGTCTAACTTAACAAAATAAAAGGAGCGAATTTACATGAACTTATTTCAACGTTTTAAATATACAATAGAGGCAGATTTACATCAGTTATTTGATAAGAAGGAACAAAAAAACCCAATTGCGATGTTAAACCAATACATTCGTGAAGCAGAAAAACAAACAGAGCAAACTGGAAAATTATTAGAGCGTCAAGGTCAGCTAAAAGAAAAACTAGAGCAAGAATTTAAGCAAAATGCAGAATTACTAGCTAAACGTGAGGCTCAACTAACATTAGCTACTACTAGCGGTGAGCAAGATTTAATCGATTTTGCTTCTGATGAAGTTGCTGCATACACAGCACGTAACAATACATTACAAGCTAGTATCGAAGCTAGTACACGTGAATACTTCGAGCTTGAACGCAAATTTGAAACGATGAAACACAAAATTAAAGACATGAAAGTGCGTCAATTACAGCTTATGGGCAAAGAAAACGTCACACGCGCTCACCATCAAATGGACGGAATGATTGCTAAAAACAACAAAACCAACTTTGAAGATTTAGAATCGTATATCGATAAGCTTGCTTACCAAATCGACAAAGATCATGAAGTAACATCTTTCGAGTCTCGTCTAGCGCAGCTAGAAAAAAATGTCGCAGAAGACGCACCACTGCTAATTGAAAATAAATAACAATAACTGCTAATTGAAAAAAATAACATGTTATAATAAAAGAAATAAGGGATGCCTCAATTATTGAAGCATCCCATTTCTTTGAAGAAAAACCTTTGCACTTATTGAAGGTGACCAAAAAGAGATAAAGGAAATTGTAATAATGAAAATAATAGTAAACAGAAAGTGGTTTAGTCCTATGATTAAAATATGTCTTTTTACTTTGTTTATTCTAATATTACTTATATTCATGTTATTAGGTTATCGCTTCATAGTACAACAACAAATTAAACAAAAAAGTGCTGATATTATCGAAAATGGTGGTATTAGCGAGTTAAAGGAAATCAATGTAAATGGAGATAAACAATATATATTGGTAGAAGGAAAAGATAAGGAGAAACCATTTTGTTTATTCTTACATGGTGGGCCAGGATCACCATTCCCCTATGGCGTGAGTGCGAGAACATTGTATCCTGAAATAACCGAAAATTGCGTTGCCGTTTATTATGATCAAAGAGGTTCCGGAAAAAGTTTTAACAAGAAAATAACGAATGATACACTGACCCTTTCTCAATTTACAGAAGATGCTAATATAATAGTGGATTATATTAGAGAACACTATCAGCAGGAAAAAATATTTGTCATTGGTCAGTCCTTCGGTACAGTAATTGGAACTCAATTAGTATCTAATTATCCTGAGAAGTTCCATGCCTACTTAGGAATTTCCCAATTAACCAGTACTATTAAAGGCCAAGAACTTGGATACAATTGGTTACAGAGTGAAGCTATAGCTAATGGAGATAAAAAAACACTCCAAATTTTAGAAGATATAGGAAAAGGTCCTTATTTAGCAAAAGATGAGGATCAATTTAGCGATCTTATCAATCAATATAAAGGCATGAATTATTTTGATGAAACGATCAAGAAAGTGAATATCTTTGAGTTGATAAAAGGGGCTTTCATTTCCCCTGATTACTCTTTACAGGATCTGTATAAAGCATTTATTTCAGGGCCACAATTTAGCCTTATAAAAAGCCAAGAGCTAAAAAAAGAAATCATCCTTACTAATTTTTTTGATTCTGTAAAAAGTATGGATATACCCGTTTATTTTATACAAGGTAAATATGATAAACAGACGAACTATGAATTAGCAAAGCAATATTATGAGTTATTAGATGCACCAAATGGTAAGGAGTTTATCACTTTAGAGCACTCTGCCCACTATCCAAATACATTGGATTCAATGTTGATGAATGACACAATCAAAAAAATGCTTGAAGATAATTAAAAGGCTCATCACCAAAAATTGGGAAGACATTTGTAAAAACGCATGCCATATATTTAAGTTGATTGGAGTGGAGGCTGGGCGACTCCTTGGGGATTAGCGTCACAGATGAGACCCTGGAGCGAGCAGCGCGAGTGAAGCGGCTCATCGGACGCCCCCAGGAAAGCGCACAGCCGGAACGGAAATCAACCCTACGTTATGGTAATGAGATAATCAAAAACACTTTTACATGAAATATCTTATTTTAAGAGAAGTTCGTCTTCTCTCATCAATTTGTAGAAAGAAGGTTGACCCTCTTGCAAAATTTCACAACTAATAAGCTCACATTTGGGGTACTATGCTTCTTTTTACTCGTTTTTGTGGAGCTCACAATTTTTAATAACGGTGGCGCCTTTTGTCTATTGATTGGAGTAGGACTTCTTTATTTAAGCTTCTCGAAAAAAAATCGTTTCTTTAAATGGACAGGAATTTTCTTTATCTCCATTGCACTCTTTACGATGTGGAGTTTACGCTTATTTATCGTCATCATTCTCTTATATATGCTCTATCAATACTTACAAAGAGAAAACTCAGCAAAAGTTGTTGGTTTGGAGCTTTTCGAAAAGCTTCCCACTACGAAAAACGAATTATTCGGTACATTGCCTGCGCCAGTGGAAGCCTATAAATGGCAAGATGTCCAAATACAGCGACTTGCAGGTGATATTACGATTGACACAACACAAACAATTTTACCTGCCGGCACAAGCATCATTACGATTCGACAAGGCATTGGCAAAGTACAAATTTATATCCCCTATGAAATTCCATTCCGCTTACACTATACGACATTGTTTGGTGAAATAAAATGCCTACACGTTGGACCACAACGCTTACTGAATGAGAGTGTAAGTTTTTCAGATGGGAACCCTGAGGATGCAAAACGTACACTTGTCATACACGTTGCAACATGGCTTGGGGACTTGGAGGTGCTACGTAAATGATTGCCTTTATCTCAAGAATATTTACTTTACTTTTTATGTTGATGAGTGCTACATTCGGTCTCCTTGTCGCTGTTTGGGGCGAGCCAAACGAGAAAACATGGGAGCCATTATGGCAACAGAATTATAATAATATTCCACTCGGTGGTTTTATTGTCGTCACCCTTTTTGCAATTAGTTTACTGATTGCAAGCTGGATTAGTATGACTGCCCGTGCAAGAGAAGCTCAGGCAACCCGCATCGTGAAACAGTTAGTTGAACCTGATTTTGTATTACCTAAAAAACAGCCTTTACCAAAGCCTTTGAAAAAAGCTTTAGTTCAAACTAGTGAGCTAATTGATACTCAACGAAAAAGCTTACAGCGATTATCCAATGAACGTGCAGAAGCTAACGATAAAATTATTCAAGAGCGCATTATTGCTGAACGTCAACGCCTTGCTCGTGAGCTCCATGATTCTGTATCACAGCAATTATTCGCCGCTTCGATGTTACTGTCCGCATTAACCGAAACCGATGAAAATGCTACAAGCTTAAAGCAAGTCGAAAAAATTGTTCAACAGGCACAGCTTGAAATGCGCGCATTATTATTACATTTACGTCCAGTAGCTCTGCATAATAAAACGCTAGCACAAGGTCTTGAGGAGCTCATTATTGAGCTACAACAAAAAGTATTCTTTCATATTGAATATGAGCTTGAGGAAATGGCATTATCCAAAGCGGAGGAAGATCATTTATTCCGTATTGCACAGGAGGCGTTATCGAATACGCTACGCCATGCCAAAGCGAGTGAAGTTGAATTATTGCTCGTTGCCCGCGATGATTTAGCTATTTTACGTATTCAGGACAATGGCCTCGGCTTTGATGTCGAAGCCGATAAATCTACTTCTTACGGACTGCAAAACATTGCTGAACGTGCTGTAGAGATTGGCTGTACGTACAAAATTGTATCAGTGCCTGGAGAAGGTACAATTGTAGAGGTTAAAGTTCCTCTACAAAAGGAGGTTGAAGTGAATGATTCAAGTGTTAATAGTGGATGACCACGAAATGGTGCGGATTGGTGTTTCTGCCTATCTATCAGCACAACCAGATATCACTGTTGTAGGTGAAGCTGAAAATGGTAAAGAGGCAGTGGAACGTGCTCTTGAGCTGCGTCCTGACATTATTTTAATGGACAATGTAATGCCAGTCATGACAGGAGCTGAAGCGACAGCTGAAATTTTAGCAGCATGGCCAGAAGCAAAAATTATGATGGTAACAAGTTTTTTAGATGATGATAAAGTTTACCCTGCATTAGAGGCTGGTGCAGTCAGCTATATTTTAAAAACATCAAATGCGAAGCAAATCGCTGATGCCATTCGTAAAACAATGGGCGGTGAAACTGTTTTAGAGCCAGAAGTAACATCAAAAATGATGCATCGCATGCGCCACGGCAATAGTACCCCACTGTACGAGCAGCTTACCGAGCGTGAAATGGAAGTATTATTGCTAATGGCTAAAGGCAAAGCCAATCAGGAAATTGCCGACGATTTATACATTGCATTAAAAACCGTAAAAACACATGTCAGCAACATTTTAGCGAAGCTCGATGTTCAAGATCGGACACAAGCAGTTGTCTACGCTTTTCAAAACGGGCTGGCGAAGTAGTTTTTCTTGAGTCGTTTGGTTTATCAGCGATTTTGCTGGGTTTATCAGCGATTCTCGCTCTTTTATCAGCGATTTTACCCGGGCTATCAGCGATTTTTGCTCTTTTATCAGCGATTCTACCCGGGCTATCAGCGATTTTCGCGCTTTTATCAGCGATTCTACCCGGGCTATCAGCGATTCTCGCTCTTTTATCAGCGATTTTACCCGGGCTATCAGCGATTTTCGCGCTTTTATCAGCGATTCTACCCGGGCTATCAGCGATTTTTGCACTTTTATCAGCGATTCTACCCGGGCTATCAGCGATTTTTGCACTTTTATCAGCGATTCTACCCGGGCTATCAGCGATTTTTGCACTTTTATCAGCGATTCTACGATTGAGTCCGTATAATTGTGTAAAAAGAAAAGGGGTCATTTTCTTTCCTCTTGGTTACAATGTTTTCAACCACAAAAATAAAGTAAGGAGAGGA